>NZ_JBEYSU010000013.1:0-75793 GCF_040704235.1 Micromonospora sp. NPDC047707 | reverse complement strand
TCGTGTTCACGGTGTTCTTCAGCTCCAGGATCTCGCCCTGCGCGTCCACCGTGATCTTCTGGCTCAGGTCACCCTTCGCCACCGCCGTCGAGACCTGCGAGATGTTGCGGACCTGGCTGGTCAGGTTGCCGGCGAGCTGGTTGACGTTCTCGGTGAGGTCCCGCCACGTGCCGGAGACCCCGCGCACCTGGGCCTGACCACCCAACTTGCCCTCGATGCCCACCTCACGCGCCACCCGCGTGACCTCGTCGGCGAACGAGCTGAGCTGGTCCACCATCGTGTTCACGGTGTCCTTCAGCTCCAGGATCTCGCCCTGCGCCGCGACGGTGATCTTCTGTGAGAGGTCGCCGCGGGCCACCGCCGTGGAGACCTGGGCGATGTTGCGCACCTGCGACGTCAGGTTCGACGCCATCGAGTTGACGCTGTCGGTGAGGTCCTTCCAGGTGCCGGCCACGTTCGGCACCTCGGCCTGGCCGCCGAGCTTGCCCTCCGTGCCCACCTCCCGGGCCACCCGGGTCACCTGCTCGGCGAAGAGGCGCAGGGTGTCGGTCAGCGAGTTCATCGTGTCGGCCAGCTCGGCGACCTCGCCCCGCGCCCCCACGGTGATCTTCTGCGACAGGTCGCCCTTCGCCACGGCCGTCGCCACCTGGGAGATCGACCGCACCTGGCCGGTCAGGTTCGACGCCATGGTGTTCACCGAGTCGGTGAGGTCCTTCCACGTGCCGGCGACGCCCCGGACGTCGGCCTGGCCGCCGAGCTTGCCCTCGGTGCCCACCTCGCGGGCCACCCGGGTCACCTCGTCCGCGAACGACGAGAGCTGGTCGACCATCGTGTTCACCGTGCGGCCGATGCGCAGGTACTCACCGCGCAGGGGTCGGCCGTCGATCTCCAACGCCATGTGCTGCGAGAGGTCGCCCTCGGCGACCGCCACGATGACCCGGGCGATCTCCGTGGTGGGGCGACCGAGATCGTCGATGAGGGAGTTGACCGCGCGCTGCCCCTCCGCCCAGGAGCCGTCCAGGCCCTCGTCGTCGAGGCGCTCGGTGAGCCGGCCGTCCCGGCCGACGATCCGGCTGATCCTGCGCAGGTCGTGGTACTGCCGTTCCTGGAGCGAGACCACCTCGTTGAAGGCGTCCGCCACCTCACCCGCGCGGCCCGCCCGGCGGGGCAGCCGCACCTTGAGATCACCGCGGCGGACCCGCCGCAACGCCTCGGTCAGCTCGACGAGGACCGCCTCGTGGTCCGGCGCGGACGGATCCGCCACCGGCTGTTTCGCCGTGGTCATCATTCCTCGCTCACGTCGGGGCGACAGGTCGGCCATCCCATATTGTGCCTGCGACCCGGTCTACGCCAGGCCAGCGCGACGGTCAATGCGTACCGGATCGGACACCAGGCGCCATCCCGGACCGCTGACGGGCCGTGATCGGTCCGTACGGTTCGCTTGGCACCCGCAGGGGCGGCGATGGAGGATACGGGGATGTCAGCGGAGGCGGAGCCCGGCGGGCGGGACGAGCACGTCCGGCGGGTCCGGCTCCCCGCCGACCGGCGTACGCCCGCCGCCGCGCGGGCCCTCGTCCGGTCCGTGCTCGCCGAGGCGCACCTGGAGGAGCTGACCAACGAGGCGCTGCTGCTCACCACCGAGCTGTCCACCAACGCCGTCGAACACGCCCGCACCGAACTGGACGTCGAGGTGGTCGCCGACCGCCTCGGCCTCACCGTGACCGTGTCCGACTTCGCCGGCGGGCCGGTGGACGAGCTGACCGTCGGCGTCCGCAACGAGAGCAGCGACATCACCGAGATCTCGGAACGCGGGCGGGGTCTGCTGCTCGTCGACCACTTCGCCAGCCGGTGGGGAACCACGTACCTGCCCACCGGGAAGGGTGTCTGGTTCCGCCTCGACCGTCCGGCCCCGCCCGGCGCCGCGCCGGCCGGGGACGCCCCGGTCGTGCCGAACGCGGCGTCCGCCGGCGGTGACCCCCCGGCCGGCGACAGCTCCGCGCCGAGCGCCGCGGCGATGAGCCAGCTGATGCAGACCACCCCCGACCCGTACGCCGACGATCCGCTCCCCGACTTCGCGACCAGCCTGCTGGCCCGGGTCGCCGAGATGGTCGGCGCGGCCGGTGGCGTGGTCCGGCTGGACCGGGGCGACGGACAGGGCCCGCAGGTGCTGGCGCGCTACGGTCGGCAACCCCGGGCAGGCCACGAACTGCTCCGGGTGCCGCTCACCGTCCACCGCCCGTACGCCGGCGAGCTGGAGCTGGACGCGGCGCCGTCCGCGTACGCCCGGCCACTGGCGGCGCTGATGGCCGAGCGGCTCTCGCTGCACCTGGAGAACGACCGGCTGCGCCGCGCCGACGTCCGGCGGCAGGCCTGGTTGACGTTCCTCGCGGAGGCGAGCGAGCTGCTCGCCCAGTCCCTCGACGTCGAGCTGACCATGGCGCTCGTCCCGCAGCTCGTGGTGCCCCGGCTCGGGCAGTGGTGCGCGGTGCACACCACGGACGAGTGGGGCCGGCTGCGGCTGGCGGCGGCCAGCCACGCCGACGAGTCGGTGCTGCCGCAGCTGCACGCGGTGCTCCGGGAGACCGGGCCGGAGTCGATCCAGGCCCGCCTGCGCGAGGCGTCCCGCAACGGCACCCAGCTGCCGCTGGGCGCGCCGATGGAGGGTTTCGCCGTGCCGCTGATCGCCCGTGGTCAGCGGCTGGGCACCCTGGCCGTGGGCCGGCACCAGCGGCACCGCCACGACCCGGACGAGGTGGCCGTGCTGGAGGACGTGGCCCGCCGGGCGGCGCTGGCGATCGAGAACGCCCGGATCCACGCCGAGCGCCGCCGGGTCGCCCAGACCCTCCAGCAGTCCCTGCTGCCACCGGTGCTTCCGGTGGTCGAGGGGATCGGCTTCGCCGCCGAGTACGTCCCGACCGGGGACGACGCCGAGGTGGGCGGCGACTTCTACGACGTGCTGCCGCTGCCCGACGGGCGTTGGCTGGTGGTCATCGGCGACGTCTCCGGCAAGGGTGTGCAGGCCGCGGCGGTCACCGGCCTGGTCCGGGACGTGATCCGCACGCTGGTCGGCGACGGCAAGCCGCTGCCCGAGGCGCTGGCCCGGCTCAACGGGACGCTGGTGGAGCGGGGCGGCGGACGGTACTGCACGCTGGCGCTGGCGGCGGTCGGGCCGGGCGACGGCGACCAGCTCGACGTGTCACTGCACCTGGCCGGCCACGACCGCCCGGTGCTGCTGCGCTCCGCGGGCGGGGCCGACTTCGTCGGCACCGGCGGCACCGCGCTCGGCCTGCTCGACTCGATCGCCTCGCCGACGGCGGAGATCCCGCTCGACCCGGGCGACTCGCTGATCTTCTACACGGACGGGGTCACCGAACGGCGGCGCGGCCGGGAGCTGTTCGGTGTCGACCGCCTCCGGGACGCGGCCGCCCCGCTCGCCGCGTACTCCGCCGACGTGGTGGCCGCCCGCCTGCGCTCGACCGCGATCGGCTTCTCCCCCGAGCCGCCCCGCGACGACATCGCCATCCTGGTCCTCCGCAACGACGCCGGCTGACCGCCCCGGCCGGGCCGGGACGGCCGGCCAGCGGGGCCTGCGCGGGAGGTCCGGGACGGGTCAGAGGCCGCCGGGGAGGCGGCCGGGCGCGAGCCGGTGGTGCGGGTCGAGGTGTTCCTTGGCGGCGCGGAGTCGGGCCAGCCCGGCCAGCTCACCCCACAGGTCGACCGCCCGTCGCACCGGCTCCGGGGCCGAGACCACCACACACCGCCCCTGCCGCGCGAGCAGGACCCCCCGCACGGCGGCGAGGATCGACGCCACCCGCTCGGCGGGCATCGCACCGGGCAGGGCCGCGTGCACGACGCCGAGCCCGGCGGAGCCACGGACCGGGACGGGCGCGCCGGCGGCGTCGCGCAGCGCGTACACGGCCGCGTGCAGGTCGCTGATCGGGACCTCCAGCCGGAGCGCCGTGTCGCCCGGGCCGAACGGGTAACGCCGCCACCACTCCGGCGCGGAGTGGCTGGCCGTGGCGGCGCCGGGGCCGAGCAGCGACACCATCCGGTCGGCACGCTCGGCCACGTCGGCGGGCCCACCCTCCAGGAGGACGACCAGAGTGCCGGCCCGGGCCGGGCCGGTGGTGGTGCGTCCCGTCATCGACGGGTGGCGCGCCATCGACTCGGCCCGGCCCCCCTGCCTCGGCCGGGGTCCCGCGCCGGCCGGGAGGTCCAACTCGACCGCCGCCGGATCGAGGCGGGCGGCGAGCACCGTACGCACGAGGTCGTGCACCTCCAGCGGTGTCCACACCGGACGGGTGACCCAGATCCGGCTCGCCGGCACGGCGTGCACCCGGAGGGTGGCGGAGACCAGCACGCCGAGGGCGCCCTGCGAGCCGCAGAGCAGGCGGGCCAGCTCCAGCCCCTCGGCGCCGCCACCGGCACCGACCAGCTCGCCGTCGGCGTCCAGATAGCGCAGGGACACGAGCTGGTCGCACGCGGTGCCGTGGCGGTGCCGCAGGGGACCGGCCTCGCCGGCGGCCAGGACCCCGCCGAGGGTGGCGCCGTTGGACGGCGCGTCCAGGGCGAGCCGCTGGCCGGTGCGCTCCAGGGTGGCCTGCACGGCCCGCAACGGGGTGCCGGCGCCGATCTCGGCGCTCGCGGCGCCGACCGGCTCGTGCCCGATGCCGGCGAGCCGGCCGGTGTCGAGCATGATGTCGACCCGCTCGGGGGCGGCCCCCCAGTCGATCTTCGTGCCGGCTCCGCGCGGAACCACGGTCAGGTCGTGCCGGGCCGCCAGCCGGAGCACCTCGGCGGCGGCGCGCGGCCCGCCCGGGACGGCGACCCAGCGGGCCGGGCGGCCGGCCACCTCGTCCGCCGGGCCGGCGAGGCGGGCGAAGGGCGGCCCGCAGATCTCCGCCAGCCTCCGGGTGATGTCGAGGGCTCCGGGCCGATCGGTGGAACTCGCTGCTGCCGCCATGCCGGCCATCGTACACATGTTCGAAAGTTGCGGAAGGCATGTCGCACGAAGGGGTGACCGGGCGTCCGGCCGGTAACGTGACGGCGTGACCACCGAGACTTCCGACAACTCCGGCTCGGCGCGTCTGTCGCCCCGCCGCGACCTGGAGCCGTCGCCCGCGCCCGTCGCCAAGCAGGTGCCGACCGACCGCACCCACCACGGCGACACCGTCGTCGACGAGTACGCCTGGCTGGCCGTCAAGGACGACCCGGAGACCATCGCCTACCTGACCGCCGAGAACGCGTACACCGAGAAGCGGACCACCCACCTCGCCGACCTGCGCGGGCAACTGTTCGAGGAGACCCGCCGGCGCACCCAGGAGACCGACCTGTCGGTGCCCGCCCGCAAGGGCGGGTACTGGTACTACACCCGCACCGTCGAGGGCCAGCAGTACGGCGTCCACTGCCGACGGGCCGTCCGCGACGACGAGACGGACCCGCCGATCAGTCTCGACGGCGCGCCCCTGGACGGTGAGGAGGTACTGCTCGACGGCAACCTGCTCGCCGAGGGGCACGACTTCTTCGCGCTCGGGGCGTTCGACGTCAGCCCGGACGGACGCTGGCTGGCCTACTCGACGGACTTCTCCGGAGACGAACGCTTCACGCTGCGGGTCAAGGACCTGACGACCGGGGAACTGCTCCCCGACGAGGTGCCGGACACGTTCTACGGCACCGCCTGGTCCGCCGACGCCTCGGTGCTGTTCTACGTGACCGTCGACGACGCGTGGCGCCCGAACCGGGTGTGGCGGCACACGCTGGGCACCCCGTCGAGCGAGGACGCGGTGGCCCACCAGGAGGACGACGAGCGGTTCTGGGTGGGCGTCGAGCTGACCCGCTCGGAGAAGTTCGTCGTCATCGACATCCACAGCAAGGTGACCAGCGAGGTGCTGGTCATCCCCGCCGGCAACCCGACCGGCACGCCGGCCTCGGTGGCGCCCCGGCGGCAGGGTGTGGAGTACACGGTCGAGCACCACGGGCACCGGTTCCTGATCCTGCACAACGACGGCGCCGAGGACTTCGCGCTCGCGTACACCTCGGCGGACGCCCCCGGCGACTGGGTGCCGCTGATCGAGCACTCCCCGGGCACCCGGCTGGAGGCGGTCGACGCGTTCGAGAACCACCTGGTCGTCACGCTGCGCACCAACGGGCTCACCGGATTGCGCGTGCTGCCGATCGGCGGCGGTGACCCGCACGACATCGAGTTCCCCGAGCCGCTGTACAGCGTCGGGCTGGGCAGCAACCCGGAGTACCGCACCCGGCAGGTCCGGCTGGGCTACACCTCACTGGTCACCCCCGACTCGGTGTACGACTACGACCTGGTCACCCGACAGATGACGCTGCGCCGGCAGAAGCCGGTGCTGCCGGGCCCGGACGGGCGGCCGTACGACGCGACGGCCTACGAGCAGCACCGCGACTGGGCGCTCGCCGACGACGGCACCCGGGTGCCCATCTCGCTGGTCTGCCGGGCCGGCACGCCCCGGGACGGCTCCGCGCCGTGCCTCATCTACGGGTACGGCTCGTACGAGGCCAGCATGGACCCCTGGTTCTCGGTGGCCCGACTGTCCCTGCTCGACCGTGGCGTGGTCTTCGCCGTCGCGCACATCCGGGGCGGCGGCGAGCTGGGCCGGCGCTGGTACGACCAGGGCAAGCTGCTCGCCAAGAAGAACACCTTCACCGACTTCGTGGCCTGCGCCCGGCACCTGGTCAAGGCCGGCTGGACGGCCGGCGACCGGCTGGTCGCCCGGGGCGCCTCGGCCGGTGGCCTGCTGATGGGCGCCGTGGCCAACCTCGCCCCGGACGCGTTCGCCGGGATCGTCGCGCAGGTGCCCTTCGTGGACGCGCTCACCTCGATCCTCGACCCGTCGCTGCCGCTGACCGTCACCGAGTGGGAGGAGTGGGGCAACCCGCTCGACGACCCCGAGGTGTACGCGTACATGAAGTCCTACACGCCGTACGAGAACGTGCGGGCCGTGGACTACCCGGCGATCCTCGCGGTGACCAGCCTCAACGACACGCGGGTGCTCTACCACGAGCCGGCGAAGTGGATCGCCCGGCTGCGGGCGACCGCCCCGCAGGGCGACTACCTGCTCAAGACCGAGATGGGTGCCGGTCACGGGGGTCCGAGCGGCCGGTACGACGCCTGGCGCGAGGAGGCGTTCGTCAACGCCTGGATCCTCGACCGGCTCGGCCGCGCCTGAGGTGCAAGGAAGGGCCCCTTGTTAACGCCTGGCGTTGTACAGGGGGCCCTTCCTAACACCCGAGCACGGACGCCAGCACCGCCGGATCGACGTTGCCGCCGGTCACCACGGCGACCGTACGTCCGCCCGGCAGCTCGGACGCGTGGAACAGCCGTGCCGCGACCGCCACCGCCGCGCTCGGCTCCACCACCAGCCGGGCTTCCCGGACGAGCCGGCCCATCGCCGCCCGGATCTCCTCCTCGGTGACGGTGACGACGCCGTCGAGGCGGGCCCGCAGGTGGGCGAGGGTCAGCGTGGACGGCGGTAGGCGCAGCCCGTCGGCCATCGTCCGGTAGGTGCGCTCCTCGCCCCAGACCACCACCGAGCCGGCCGCCAGCGAGTCGCGGGTGTCGGCGGCCAGGTCCGGCTCGACGCCGATCACGGTCGCCGCCGGACGCAACGCCGTCACCGCCGTCGCCCCGCAGCTTGAACGACCCCACCGGTTGCAGGCTCTCCGGCTTCAACCACAGGTCCGCGTCCCACCAGGTCCGCAGCAAGGGGGTACGCAGGACCACGCCCGCGATGTCCGCGGCGGCGACCTGGACGTCGTCGAGAGACACCAGCTCCATCGCCCCATCCTGCCCGGTGCGCGGAACCGTAGACTTCCGGCGTGAGCACGGGGGACGACGGGCCGGCGGACGACGTACCCCGGTCGAGCCTGCGGGCGGCGGCGCGGGACCGGCGGGTCTGGGCCATCCTCGCGGTGGTCGCCGCCCTGCTGGTCTGCTGCTGCTCCGGTGCTGTCGGCACGCTGCTCGCGCTCTCGGCCGGCCTGTTCAGCGGTGGGTGAGCCGCCGTGCAGGATCGGCGGTGTTAATAGGGGGCCCTTCCTCTACCGGAGGCGTTAACAAGGGACCCCTCCTTACACGCGGTCAGGTCGTCCGCAGCTCCTCCACCGCCGTGCTGGTGCGCAGGAGGAGGACGCCGGCCGCGACCGTCATCAGCACCGCGGCCAGGGCGCCGCCGCCGAGCGCCGCGAGCTGCTCCAGCGGTACGGCGGGCGGCACGGTCACCTCCGGCACCCACTCGGTACGGGTGTACGCCGCCCGGGTGGCGGGATCGTCGCACGGCGGCCCGGCGTCGCAGACCGTCTGCTCGTAACCGCCGCCGGACGGAGTGCCGAACAGGCCACGGGCGAGCAGCAGCCCGACGGTGAGTGCGACGGCGATCGCGGGCACGGCCGGTGCGAGCGCCTGCCAGCCGATGGCCCGGCCCAGCGTCGAGCGCGGCACCCCGGTGGCGACCAGCGCCGCGTACGCCCGGCGTCGGGCGGTGACGCCCTCGACGACGGCCACCACCAGCCCACCGGCGGCGATCAGCATCGCCACGGCGACAGTCAGGTCCACCAGGTCCATCGTGTCGAGGTAGAAGGGGTCGTCCCGCATACCGCCGCCGACCCGACGGGTGAGGACGAGCGCGGCCTCGAAGTGCGCTCGCAGCCCGGCGGCCCCGGCGCCGAGGAGCACCGCCGCCAGCAGCGCGGCGAAGGTGCGGCTGCCGGCCCACGGGTCGGCGGTGAGGCGACGGGCGGCCAGCAGCGTGGCCGGGCGGCGCGCCCACCGGTGCAGGATCCGGCCGACCGTGTACGAGATCCAGCCGGCTCCGGTCACCACGCCGATCATCGCGGCCAGTCCACCGGTGACCAGCAGGCCCGGCAGCAGCCAGTCCGGCGGTTCGCTCGACCGCCGGTCGTACCAGAGGCCCAGCGGTCGGATCGCGCTGAACGCCGCGAGCCCGGCCAGGATCAGCAGGCCGGGCCACGGTCGCGGTCCCCGGGCCCGTACCCGGCGCACCACCCCGAACGGCGTGGTGGTGACCCGGCGCAGCATCAGTGCGGTGGCCAGGGCCGCGACCACCGGAAGCCCGAGCACGACGGCGGCCACGGCGCCGGCCGGGGGCAGTACGTCGGTGGGCAGGGCGAGTTGGCCCCGCCCGTCGGGCCGGTGCAGCAACTCCCGGCCGCCCAGGTACACCGCGAGCCCCACCACGGTGCCGAGGAGGCTGGCCAGGCCGGTCTCCAGCACCGCGAGGCCGGTCACCTGGCCCGGCGTGGCACCGGCCAACCGGACGGCGGCGAGCCGCCGGTCCCGGGCCGGCGCACCGAGTCGGGCGCACTGGCCGGCCAGCGCCAGCACCGGGATCGTGAGCAGCAGCAGCGCGAACGCCGTACCGCCGCGCAGGCCGGGTTCCCGGAGCAGCGCGTTGCTGTACTGCTCGGACCAGTTGTTGCTGACCTGCTCGGACCAGTCGGTGCCCGGCCCGGTCGACCTGTGCGACGGGGTCGGGATGGCGAGGACGGTCAACGCGGCCAGCCCGGCGAGGGTGGCCAGCAGGGCGCTGAGCGCGGTCAGCGCCACCCGCGCCGCGTCGGTGCGGGTGCCCGCGAGGGCCAGGCGCAGCGCGGCGCCCGGCCTCACCGCCGCTCCCCGAGCAGCGGCGCGTCGAGGCCCAGGCCGGTGTGGTCCACGAGGCCGTCGCGGAGAACGATCTCCCGGTCGGCGTACGCGGCGACGCGCGGCTCGTGCGTCACCAGCACGACCGCGGTGCCCTGCTCGCGGGCGAGCCGCACGAGTTGCGTCAGCACCTGCTCGCCGGTGAGCGTGTCCAGCGCCCCCGTCGGCTCGTCGGCGAAGAGCACCCGGGGCTCGGTGACCAGGGCGCGGGCGGTGGCGCAGCGCTGCTGCTGGCCGCCCGACATCTCGCCCGGCCGGGTGTCGGCGAGTTCCGCCACCCCGAGGCGCTCCAGCCAGGTCAGCGCCGCCGTCCGCGCCTCTCGCCGCCCCGTCCGAGCGAAACAGTTCTCGCCCGGAGGCCCAGCCGACATAGAGCGGCCCCGGACGCGGCGATACCAGCGCCGGCCGGGGCCTTGATCGCCCCGGGAGGCGACCCGCAGATGAGTGTAGAAGCGATGTCGTGGGCGCTCAGTGACGCGCCCGACGTGCCCCCGCAATGCCTGGCCGTACTGATCGGCCTCGCGAACCACGCGCACGCGAACGGGCGCGGCGCGTTCCCGTCGCAGGAGCGTCTAGCGCATTACGCCCGTAAGTCCGTCCGGTCCGTCCGCCGCGACCTGGACGAACTGGCACGCCTCGGCCTGATCCGCCGAGGCGACCAGCGACACACGGCGTTCCTCCCGGCGGACCGCCGGCCGGTCGTCTGGGATCTCGCGATGGAGCGCCGCCGCCCGCTCCCTGGCGCTCTCGACCCGTTCGCCGAGCCGCAATCGGGCCGCCCGACCGAGGCCCCGGAGCCTGTGGATAACCGGGAGGACGTACACGTCCGCCCGGTCGGTAACCGGGAGGACGTACACGTCCGCCCGGTCGGTAACCGGGAGGACGTACACGTCCGAGCGGCCGGACGTACACGTCCGAGCGGCCGGACGCCTACGTCCTACGAACCGTCCTTAACCATCAATAACCAAAAGGGCCCGCGCTCCCTTCGGGGCGCAGCCCTTCCCACCGACCCCCGCGCCGGTCACTGCCCGCGTCACCGGGGGTCCCCGGCTGGTAACTGTGGCCCGTGCCGGTCCGAGGCCCTGGCGGGTGGCCGATGACCCCGACCGCCGTCTACGCCCTGGCCGCCGTCCTGGTCGGCGGCCCCGCCGTGATGCTCGCCCCGTTCGTCCTCGCCCGCCGGTCGGCTGAGTCGCACGCCGACCGCGCCGCCGCCGTCATCCGCCGCGCCGACCGTGCCGCCGTCCGTTCGATCGCCGAGGAGGCTCACCGATGAACGCCCCGACCACCCGCGCCGCCGGCCGAGGCTGGGCCTACCTCGGGGCCGCCCTCGGCGGGGCCGTGTCCATCGCCGCGAACGTCGCTCACTCCTACGTCCGCCCCGAGGACGCCCCGGCGGACTGGTCGCCCGAGGCCGGGGCCGTCGTCGGGTCGATCTTCTGGCCCGTGGCCCTGTTCGTCGCGGTCGAAATCCTGGCCCGGACCGCCTGGCCGACCGGCCGGGGCTGGACCCTCCTACGGTTCGGCGGACTCCTCCCCGTCGCCCTGGTCGCCGCCCTGGTCTCCTACCGGCACCTGTCCGGCCTCCTCGGCCACTACGGCGAGGACGCCGTCACGGCCACGGTCGGACCGATCGCCGTGGACGGCCTAATGCTCATGGCCACGGGCGCTCTCCTGGCCACCGGCCGCCGGGCGACCGCCTCGGCCACGGCCACCGCCACGGGCGAGGCCGTCACGCCCGCGACCGCCCGGCCGCCGGTCACGGCCACGATGGACACGGCCACCCTGGCGGGCCCCGGGCGGGCCGCCGAGGACACGGCCACGGCCACGCCCGAGGACGCCCCGACCGACGGCCACCGCCCCCGGCCGACGTCCCCTCGGCCGCGTCGGCGCACGGCCACGGGCGACGCCTCGGCCACGGCCACGACCGACGACATGGCCGCCAGGGTGGCCGCCATCCTGGCCGCCCGGCCGGACGTCACGGCCGAGGACGTGGCCGCCGAGATTGGCCGCGCACCGAGGACGGCCAGGCGCTACCTGGCCGCCGTCCGCGCCGACCTCGCGGGGGTGACCGCGTGACCGAGCTAGAACGGGCCATCCGTCGCCTACGCCGCCGCCACACGGTCCCGCGCCTGGTCTGTCGGTACGTCGCCGGTCGGCCGATGGACGGCCGCGAGGGCTACCCGTACCGGACCCGTGGCCGTGGCCGATGGACCGGGTATCAGCGCCAGGCCGTCCGCCTCGGCGTCCCGGCCGTGGCCGCCCTGACCGCCGGCTACCCCGAGCAGACCGGCGCGGCCCTCGGGACGGCCGCCGTCGTGACCGCGTACCGGGCCCGCCGCCGGCTGGTTGCCCGGCGGTTCCGCAGGGAGTACGTAACGCCGACCCTGGCGGCCCTGGCCCCGGCCCTCGGCCGCGAGCCGGGTCAAGTCCGGTTGCACGTAGACCCCACGTTGGGCAACTTGACCCCTCGCCTGGCGAAGCCGCTTTCACCCGCCGAGGAGGCCGTCCGCGCCTGGTATGGCGAGCACGTAGAGCCGGTCATCCGCTGGCTTCCCGAACGCGCCCAGCGGGTCGCCTGGACGCTTCAGCGGGCCGCCGCGCCCGTGACGGACCGCCTCGCGGTCTTCCGCCGGCCCGGCGTCGAGGAGGTCGGCCCGCGTATCGAACTGGTCGCGGACACGCCCTACCTGACGAAGGAGCAAAAGCACCTCGTCTCTTCGATCATCACGGCGAAGATCCCGGTCTCTGACCTGGTCGAATCGTGGGACATGGTCGGGCCGCGGGTAATCGCCCGATGGACTGTCCGTAGGCGTCCGCCCGCCCGGGTCGGCGTCGACCAGGTGGCGGCCCACTTCCCCGCGCTCGCCGAGGATGAGTTCTTTATCGGCCTCGGGGCCGGCGACCGGCCGGTGACGCTGTCCCTGCGCGCCGATTCGCCGCACATCGCGGTCAGCGCCGGGACCGGTGCCGGTAAATCCGTCCTCGCCCAGCTGGTCGCGGTGCAAGTCCTCGCCCGGGGCGGTCGCGCGCTGATTCTGGACCGCAAGGGCTCGCATAAATGGGCCCTCGGGTTGGACGGCATCGACTATTGCCACCGGCCGGACCAGATGCATTCGGCCCTGGTCCGCCTGGCGGCCCTCGCCGACGAACGAAACACGCTCGCGATGCATGAGGACGACGACTGGAACCCGGGCCCGCGCGTGCTGGTAATCGCCGAGGAGTTGAACGCGACCATCGGCCAGCTGGTCAATTTCTGGAATGACGCCCGGGGGAAGGGAGACCCCAAGCGGTCGCCCGCCGTGGCCGCCCTGGCGGACCTCCTGTACCTCGGCCGCTCCGCGAAAGTCAACGTCATCGGCGTCGCGCAGATGCTCACGGCCCGCGCCATCGGCGGCCCCGAGGCCCGGGAAAACTTTGGTGTGAGGGTCCTCGCCCGCTACACGGCGAACGCCTGGCGGATGCTGGTTCCCGAGGCCCCGATGCCCCGGGCGTCCCGGACCCTCGGCCGGTGGCAACTGGTTGTGGGCGGACAGGCGACCGAGGTCCAGGTGGCCTACCTGTCGACCGCCGAGGCGCGGGCGTTCGCTTGTCCCCGGTCCCCGGCGACATCCGAGGTCAGCGGCCTATCAAGCCCTCGCGGGGACTTCCTGACCCTCAGGGAGGCCGCCGAGGCGGGCGTCATCCCGTGGACGCACGGCGCGGCGAAGAAGAGGCTTCAGCGTCGCGTGGGGAACGTGCCGACGCCGCGAGGTAAGCGGGGAACGGCCGACGTGTACGCCCGCGAGGACCTGGCCGCGTGGGCGGGTAGCCCGCGAGAATCGTCCGCAGCGTGAGCGTCGAGGAGGTCCCCGATATGCCCGAGTCCATACCCGACGGCCGATGCTGTATCCCGCACCGTCTACCCGACGGCCGGATATGCGCCCCAGCGCGGGCCGTAGCCCCGGACGGGAGCCTCGGCGAGGGCATCACCCACCTGTCGCCGGGCGAGGACGGCTACGCGGCGTGGGACAGCCTCCTCCGGTCCCGGGGTCAGTAGCCGCCGGCCGGGCCCGGCGACGTCGAGCACCAGGACCACGCCGAGGACGTGAACAGCTGGACCCCCGCTGGCCCACTCTCCCTATGTCCCCACGACGCCGAGGAGGTCCCGACCAGTGAACGGAAGCCGCGCCTCACCAGCCGTCGACTAGAACCGCCCCGAGGCCCGTCGGAGCTACCCCGCGAGGGTGGCCCCGGCGGGCCTCTCGCGTTTCTAGGACCCGGACCCTACCGAGGACACCCGGCCGCCGTCCCGGGCCGCCGTAGGGCCTGTCTCGACCCCCGCGCGGGGCCTCCTCGCCGGGGTCGGCGGGGGCGTCGCCCTGGACGTCGCCGAGGAGGACGGGCGATCGCCGAGGAGGGCGAGGGCTGGGGATGAGTGATGGTTCCGCGTGCGTGTGACGTAGTTCCGTCACTTCCCTATAGGCCCTTAAGTCTTCTTCTTCTTCTTCCTTACAACCAATACAGAAGTGACGGAACTACGTCACCTGCACGCGGAACCATCACTACGCGCACCGCCGCCCTCGGCCGCCGCCTCACCCGCGCTGGGCCGCCGCCTCGTGCCATGTGGCCCCGATCACCCGGGTGAACACCTGAGGGCCCGCTGGCCCACTTACCTCTTGTAAGCAACGACACCGCCGGGAGGCCGCCCGATGATTTCCGCCCGCGCGTCACCATGACCGACCGCCGTCCTATCTCGACAACGAAGGGGGAGCTGTGTCAGCCGACGTTAGCCACTCATCACCCATCCGCGCCGCCGCCCGGCGCGTAGCAATTCACCAATACCGCAGGCCCATCAAAATCGTGACGCTGGACAACGGGAATGGCGTTGTTCGCCGCCCGGATCCCTGCGAACTCGCCGAGGTATGGGCAACCCCAATCCTGACCGCCGACGCGGAACTGTTCCGGTCCGGTAGCGCCGCCTTGCTGTCTCGCCCGCGCGGGTCATCAGCCGAGCCGACCGGCGTCGGCATCTTCGAGACGGCCGACCGCCTGGCCGCCATCCTGTGTGAACCACTCCCTGAAAACCTCGCCGGCACCTACTACGACGACCTCCGCGACTACGCCCGGTATGGCCGTCCGTCCGACGTGCGCGGCTACCTCGCCGACGTCGTCCGCGCTGTGCGCCGGGCCTCGCCGCCGTACGTGGACCCGAACCCGCCGCCGCCCCGTCCGCGCCGTCCCGCGAGGACGCCCGAGCAGCGCCGCGCCGATGAACGCGAGCGCGCCCGGAAGAACCGTGCCGAGGGTCGCGAAGGTAGCCGGGACGACATGGTGACGGCCGCCGCATGGGTCTCCGCCTGGCGGGATTGGACCTCACCTGGCGCGCATCCGGCGTCCGGCCTCTATCGGCGCTACCTGGCCGAGGTCAAAAAGGCCGGACAGATCCCCGTCGGCCGGAACACGTTTTACCGCCTGGCCGAAGAGGTCTGCGGACCCCGTAAGCGTCGGGCCAGTGGCCCGGTGTTCGTCGTCACCCAGGAGGTAACGCCGATGGACCGCACGCAGCGCCGCGAACTGGCCGCCCTGATCGTGGACCGCCTGACCGAGGAGTGGCGTACCGCCGCCCTGGACGGCCTCGCGGACCTGGTCGCCGACCGCCAGGCATCGACCGCCACTGAATCCGCGGTTGCCTCGCCCGCGCCGGCCGTCGCCGGTCACGCCCAGGTCGTGAGCCTGGCCGCCCGCCGCGCCCGACGTCGGGCCGCCTAACCCCTAGACCCGCACGCCGCTGGAGTCACACGGCGGCGTGCGTCTACGCCGTGCCGGTCCTTGGCGGGTAAGCACCCACGGCGTACGTGCCGCCTGTCGTTCGGGCTGGCACTCCCCGGCCGGGGCCCGTTCGCGGTTTCGCGTTCGGGCCCTGGTTCGGGTCGACCCCGTCCCGTACCGCCCCGGTAGCCGCCTCGGCCGCCGGGCTTTCCTGCGTTCAAAACGCTACAAACAACTGAGAGGAGGGCCGAAGCATGGCCGCCTACTGCGGAGAATGCGCCCGACCGATCGTGCAGCGGCCCCGCACCCGCGAGCGCCTGACCTGCTCTACCGCGTGCCGCGTCGCCCGGCACCGCCGCCGCCGCCGCGAGCAGGCATACGCCCTACTGGCCCGACAGACAGCCGCGATCATCGCGGGCGACGCCGAGGCCCTGGCCGCCGTCGAGGCGGACGCCCGGCGGATCTTCGGGTGAACGCCGCCGTCGTGACTGACCGGCCCGACCTCGCCGCCGTCGCCCTGGCCCTCGCCGAGATCCGCGCCGGATCGAACGCCCGCGCCCTCCGGTTCACCGGGTCCCGCCTCGCCCGCGAACTGACCGCCCGAACCGGTCACGACTGGACCGCCGAGGAGGTCGGCCCCGCTGTCCTCGCCGCCGCGCCTGCCCTGGCCGAGACGTGGGGCGTGTACCTCGCCCGCGTCCGCGACATCCGCCGCCGGGGCCGGCTCTATCAGCTGACCGTCCGACCGCCTGAGACCCCCGGAGATCCCCGCCGATGACGTACGGCCCCCCTGATCCCCGCGTCGCGCGCCTGATAGCCGAGGAGGTTCTACGACGTCAGGGCGAGTTCCGCGCGAACAGCAGCTACCTACACGCGATGTTCTGCCGGGAGATCCCGGATAGTCCGGCGGCCGGAAGTCTCAGCGCCGCGACCCGGTATCTCATGCGTGCCCGTCCCGACCTCGGCGCGTTCGGTATCGCCGTCCGTCGCCACGCTTCCGGCCCCGGCCGCCGTGAATGGGCGTTCCGACTGGTCGCCGTTCCCGGCGAGACCGGCCCGGACGCCGCCTGACCGTCCGCCCTCACCGCACCCCCTGATCCGCCCCGGTCGACCGTCAGGGCCCGCCTGACGGGGCCGTAACACACAAGGAGACCCCCGAATGCTCAGCTACACCGACAGCGCTGACCCCCGCCCCGCGATCTACCTTCCCGACGCCCTGGCCGCGACCGTCCCGGCCGTTGCGTCCGCGCTGACCGCCTGGCGCACCGCCGCGACCGACCCGACGTCGACCGCCGCCGAAATCGCCGCCGCCGCCCTGGCCGTGGACGCCGCGATCGCCGCGAACCGCTCGACCCTGGCCGCCGCCGCCGTGACCCAGCGGGACGCCGCGTACGCCGCGATGCGGGACGCCGAGGCCGCCGTCCGTCCGGCGCGCGAGGCGTACTGGGAGCTTTCCAGGGCCGCCGACACGCTCGCCGCCTGACCCGACCCCTCCACCCCCGCCCAATCGCCCGCGTAGGACCCGCCTCGGGGGCGTCGCTACCCGCCGAAAGAGAGACCCCATGACCGACCAGTTGTCCGACCTCGCCGCGCGTATCGACATGTTGCGCGCCGACATGGCCGCCCTCCCGACTCCGGCCGCCGACCCGTCCCCGCCGGCCGCTCCCGCTCCCGCCCCGGCGCTGACGTCCGGCCGTGACGCCTACGGCTACGCCCCCCCGTTCGACCCGGCCGAGGTCGCGGCGAAGGTTCCGCCCCGCCCGGTGACCGGCAGCGGCCACCAGGCCGGCGACTACCTGGAACCGGCCGAGCCGTTCGCCCCGCCGGCCGGCGTCGAGGTCCCCGCCGACCTGGTCGCCGCCCTCGCCGAGTACGACGCCCGACGTGCGGCATGGGTAGCCGCCGTGGACGCTGTCGAGGACTTCCGCGACGACGCCCGCGAGAGCCGCGCCAAGCGTGACGCGGCGATTAGCGCCGCCGCCCGTGCCGAGGTTCAGGGCAAGTCCCGTCCGAAGATTCCGAACGCGACCAGCGAGACCGACGAAGAGACCGAGGTCCGCATCCTGACGGCCGTCGTCAACGCCCGCCGGGGAGAGGCCACCGCCGCCGCGCGGAAGGCGGACCGCCTCACCATGACCTACGCGCCGCAGTGGGCGGCCGAGGCCGTCGAGAGGTTCGGCCCCGCGCTGGACAAGGCGACCGCTGCCGTACAGGCCGCTTACGAGGCCGCTGAGGCCGCTGAGGCCGTCCTCGGCCAGGCCGCACACTGGCGATCCCTGGCGCTGGCCGAGGACCTGAAGCGGGCCGGCGTGAATGTCAGCGAGCACAGGCGGGCCCGGATGATGTCGGACCTCCTGGACGCATCGAAGCCGTGGCAGTACGCCTCGGCCGAGGGTCACCAGCGGAACCCCGTCGCCCTCCTGCACCAGGTCCACGCGGCCCTCGGAACCCTGCGCCAGTGCGACCCGGGTGTGGTCCCGGCCGCCGACACGCTGAACATGCCGGGTAGTGACGCTGCCTACGTGGAGGTGTGGCGTGCCATGTACGACGCCGCGACCGAGGAGCGGAAGCAGAGGTTCCGCAACCGCCACACGGGCGGCCGACTCCTCCGCCACGAACGCGAGCACTGACCGAACCGACGGGGCCCCGGGACACAAACCCGGGGCCCTGTGCCGTCCCCGCCCCATCCCACGGAAGGCCCCGTTCCCATGCGTCGAACCGAACCCGTTCCTACCGCCCCCGCCCCGTCCCGTGGCACCCGCCGCCGGCTGTCTCGTGCCCGTGCCGTCCGCCGCGCCGCCGGCTACCGGTGCGAGGTCCACGCCGCCGGTCGCCCGTGCCGGTCCGCGTCGTCCGGGGTGGTCCTGGTTGACGGCCGTCCCCTCGCCGCGTGTCCCGTCCACCTCCCCGACCGGACCGACCGCCGCGCCCATGCCCCGGCCCGCAGGGACCCGGACGGCTGGAGCCGCAACATCCTGGCGAAGCTTCGCCGCGAGCGCGCGACCAGCGACGACCGCGAGTAACTGACCGTAAGGGGGTAGGGGGAGGACCCCCCTCGGCCCTCCTCCCTCACCGAAGAGGCATAGCGAGGCCCCCTCGATACGTAGCGCAGTTCTGCGCACGGAAGGACCCCTAGATGGCAGAAAATCTCGAAGAACCTGCTCGGGTTGACAGCATCGAACCGCCCGCCGGCCTCAGCGCCGACGCCCTGGACCTCTTCGAGGACGTCACCGACGAGCAGGGCGACCGCCTCACCGCGTCGCAGTTCGCCTCGCTGGTTCAGGCGTGCCGACTCATCACGCTCGCCGACCGCGCCGAAGAGCAGATCGGCGACCGATGGATCATCGACGGCTACCGAGGCCAGCCGATCGCAAACCCCCTGATCTCTGACGCCCGCATGGTCCGCGCCTCGGCCGTGCAAGCCCTGAAGTCCGCCGGGCTGGACTCCCGCGCCGGGTCCGCGTCCGCCGCTGGCGCTGCCCTGGTCGGCCACCGCTGGCGGCGTCGGTAGTGGCCCGCCGGACCGCCGGCCGCGCCGCGACCTCGGCCGAGACCGTCACGCCGATTCTGCGCGGGGAAGCCCTACCGCCGTTCAACCCGTCCGACTACGCCCGCCGGCCCGCGACCGGCTGGACGGCCGCGACGCTTTGGGCCGCCGCATGGGGATACGCCTACACGCACGGGGACGGGGCCCGGGGCGTAGCCCTGGTCGCCTTCCTCGCCGCCGCCTCTCCCCGCGTCCGCCGCGAGGACGTAGTGGCCCGCCTCGGGGGCGTCATTTACTCGGCCGGACCGTGGGAGGTCGGCGAGACAGGGCCCTAGACCGCCCCGGCCCGTCGACCCTGGCCCGGACTACCCCGGGCCGCCGTTCGCCCCTCCCTGGTCCTCTCCCAGGGTAGCCGGGCCCTCCTCGCCGCACACACGAACGCCCCGCCCTGGACCGCGCCGGGGCGAGGCATTCGGCGTACGCTCCCGCGCTATGAGCGTCCACAACGGAGACGACCAGACCCCGCCCCACTGGCCCGCCGACCTTATCGACGCCCTCGCCGCCTTCGTCGCCGACCAGCTGGGCGAGTCTCACCCCGTCCGCCGCCCGGCCTGTAGACCCTTCACGGGCCGGCGTCGCCGCGCCTGACCCGCCGCCGCACACGAACGCCCCCGACCCTGGCCCGCGCGCCCTTGGTCGGGGGCTTTCGTCGTTTACACGTCCGGCGACGCCCGCCCGTCGCAGTCCGTGACCGAAACCGGCCCGCGCTGACCTCTTGCGCAACCAGCTCCCGCCCGCAAGCCGGTCTATGCGTCACGCGACGTGACCGCCGGCGTTACTGGCCGCCGAGAGGCACGTCCGGTGCCACGGTTTCAACGTCCTACCGACTTTGAGGAATGCGCCGTCCGTCGACAGGACGGGACGCCCCCGGCCCGCCCACCCGGGCGAAGGTTCCCACCCCTCGACCAGCGACCGGCGGCACCCCGGGCACGTCCAGAACGGAACGGCGTCACTCACTCCCCGGCCTCCTCGCCGGCCCACGCCGGTGTGAACGTGTACCCACCGCCCTCGCCCCGGCGCACGGTCACGCGGTCGAGTACGAGCCGATACAGCGCCCGGCGTTCGGCCGTGTCGTTCGTCGCCAGCGCCTCGGAGAACGTCACGGGGTCGAGTAGCCCGCCGACGTCCAGGACGTCAGGAAAGGCCGCCAGGACGTCCCTCGCGGCGTTCAGCCGGCCGACGGCCCGTCGGTAGAGACGCTGCCAGCGTTCCGCGCCGTCGGGGCCGGGGAACTCCCCGCGTTCGTACCGGGCCGCCTCCAGGTCGCTCACGTCCGCCTCGGCCGCCGCGACCGCGTCCCGGGCCGCCTTCCGCTCGGCGTCGTCGGCCGGGTCCTGGTGTGCCAGCCACCGCGACGCCACGGCGTCGAATTCCGGCGACGCCGGGTCGAGCGCCGCCAGGCGCGAAAGGACGGCGTGCTCTACCCACGCTTCCGCGACGCTGGCCCGCACTACTGGCCGCCCCCGGCACGCCCGTCCGTTGTGCGCCTGGCGCTGACAACGGAAGTATGCGTGTCGCCGTTCGCCGTTCGCCTGAACCCGTTCGTTGTCGAAGACCAGGGGCCCGCCGCATTCGCACCGCAGGAGCCCGCTCAGCGCGTGTTTCGGCGAGGCCCCGACGACCGTCCGCCTGGACCCGCTCGGCGTCACGGGGGCTCGTTGCTCAATCGCCGCGAGGACCTGGGAGCGCTCGGCGGGCGTGATGATCGGATCATCCGAGACCGTCACGGCCTCGCCGTCCGGGCCGCGTCCGACCGCGCCGTCCCGCCGAGGGTAGAGACCAGCGAGGGCCGGACTGGTCAGGATGCGCCGCAGCGACGGGACCCGCCAGCGGGGCGGAGGCTGGCCGTCGCGCGGCGTGTAGCCCTTTCCGACGGCTGGCGACGGTACGCCCGCGTCGTCCAGCCCGGCGACGATGGAACGCAGCGACTGGCCCGCGAGGACCTGGCGGACGGCCTCCCGGATCACGTCCGCCTCCTCGGCGTGCTGGACCAGCCGACCGTCCCGGACGATGTATCCGTACGGCCTCGGCCGTGTCCATCGCCCCTTCTGGCGGTCGCTGGCCTGACGGTTCAGGATGCGCGCGGCGATCGCGTCCCGCTCGGCCTCGGCGACCGCAGACATGATCGACGCAGTCAGCTTGAACGATGGCGAGGCACTGTCTACCCGGTCCCGGTACGTCAGCAACCGCGCGCCGGTATCGCCCAGGGTCTCAATCAGCCGCGCCACCGCCGGAAGGCCGCCCCGGCTTACCCGGTCCATAGACCAGGAGAGCAGCACCCCCGCGCGCCCGGTCTCGGCGTCCGCCAGCCATGCTCGGAAGGCGGGCCGGTCCTTCGCCGCCCCGCTCACGCCTTCGTCACGATGGACGGCGACGACGTCTAGGCCCTCGACGCGGGCGAGGCTGCGTAGGTCGCGTTCCTGCCGGGCGAGGCTGTCGGATGCTTCGGTGACGACGGATATCCGCAGGTAGAGCGAGGCGGCTTGCTGGGTATTCGACACGGCGAGTACCGTACCAGCGGGACGTGCCGGCGAGGAGCAGGGGCAGGGCGACGTTCTCCGCCGCGGTCAGCTCGGCGACGAGCTGACCGAACTGGAACAGCACGCCGAACTCGGTCCGCCGCAGCCGGGACCGGGCCGCCTCGGACCAGGTGTCGATTCGGTGGCCGCGCCATGTCACCTCGCCCGCGTCCGGGCGCAGGATGCCGGCCAGGCAGTGCAGCAACGTCGACTTCCCGCCGCCGCTCGGCCCCGTCACCGCGACGATCTCCCCCTCCGCGAGGTCGACCGTGACCCCGCGCAGCGCGGGTGTGGGCCCGTACGCCTTGACCACACCGCGAGCCTGAAGTTGCGTCACGTGTGCACCTCCCGGTGCCAGTCGGCGACCCGGTCCAGGGTGGTGTGCAACCACCGCAGGTCGGCGTCGAGGTGGGCGATGGCGAAGTCGAGGGCGACGACGTCGTCGAGGGTGGCGGTGGGGGCCGACTTGGCGGCGGTCAGCTCGCGCAGCCGGTCGGTGTGGGCCCGCCGCTGGGCGATCAGCCACGCTCGGGCCCGGTCCACGTCGGCCACCAGCAGCGCCACGGTGACCTTCGCGAAGAGCGTGCTGGCCACGTACGGCATCGGTGGCTCGACCTCACCGAGCCAGCGGTCCAGCGCGGCGCGACCCGCACCGGTGAGCGCGTACGTCGTGCGGTCCGGACCGCCGTCGCGTTCCTGCCCGGCGGCCGCGACCAGGCCGTCGCGCTGCAGCCGGCCGAGGGTGGCGTAGACCTGCCCGAAGCCCAGCGGCCGGGCGCGGGGCAACCGCTCGTCGTGGGCGCGTTTCAGCTCGTAACCGTGCCTGGTGCCGGTGGCGAGCAGCCCGAGGAGGACGTGCGGTGTGGACACGTCCGTCACTATTCATCGAGTGAATAGCTACTGTCAACGGTCCCGGCGACGCGCGTCGCGCCGCCGGAACCGGCGAAGGTCAGCGGGCGGTGCCCGTCCAGGCGGGATCGCGGCCGGTGGCGGCGAGGAGCCGGTGCGCGTCGGGCACGCCGGGCGCGGTGGACACGGCCTCGGCGAAGACGCCCATCTTCCGGGGTAGCGGGCCGAGCTGCTCGACCAGCTCGTGCAGGGCACCCACCGCCTCGGGCGCCGGCTCGTACGGCTGGCCCGTCGCGACGGCCAGGTCCCACCCGTGCACGGTCAGGTCCAGCAGCACCATGCCGCCGACCGTCTCCTGCGGCAGCCCCATGCCCGGCGACACACCCGACACGCTGGCCGGGTCGGACCAGGCGTCGATCAACCGTCGCGTCTCGGTCTCGAACCGGTCCCGCCATCCGTCGCCCAGGTGGTCGGGCTTGTCGGCCCACGTGGCGGGGCGCCTGGCCGCCAGCTCCTGGAAGTTCACCACCACCTCGAAGAGGTGGTTCAGCAGGTCGCGCACCGTGAACTCCGCGCACGGCGTGGACAGGTCGAGCTGGTCGTCGGCGATGCCGCGCACCACGGCGACGGTTCGGGGGGTGGCGGCCGCCAGGAGGTCGCTAGTGTGTGTGGCCATAGGGCCAGCGTATGACGGGTGGAGCACTACTGGCTCATCGACTGGGACCTGACCGAGCCGCTCGCCCAGCAGATCGTGCCGCATCCCGCCGTGAACGTGGTGTTCCGCCGCGACGGCGACGGCCCGGAGACCGGCGAGGTCGCCGGGGTGGGGCGGGAACTCTTCACGGTCACCCTCGTCGGCAGCGGGCGGGTCAGCGGGGTGCAGTTCCGGCCCGGCGGCTTCCATCCGTTCTGGCGCGGATCCGTGGCCGAGCTGACCAGCGGTCGCTGGCCGTTTCCCACGCTGGCCGACCGCTGCCGCCGGCAGCCGCCCTGGTGAGCGCCGGCACCGGCCCGTCCCACGCCGGCCACTGCGGGGGTACGGACGCCGAGCGCTGCCGCACGCTGGACGCCCTGCTCACCGGCTGGGCGCCCGAGCCGGACCCGGTCAACGACGAGGTGATCAACCTGGTGGAATCGATCCGCGGCGACCGTACGGTGGTCCGGGTCGACGACGTCGCCCGCCGCCACGGCACCTCGGTCCGCCGCCTGCAACGGCTGTTCCTGGCGCACGTGGGCGTCGGCCCGAAGTGGGTGATCCGCCGCTACCGCCTCCAGGAGGCCATCGAGCAGGCGGCCGGCGGCCCTCTCGACTGGGCGCGTCTCGCCGCCGACCTCGGCTACAGCGACCAGTCCCACCTGGTCCGCGAGTTCAGCGCGGTCACCGGCCGCACCCCGGCCGCGTACGCCCGTTCGCTCACCTGACCCGACATCGCACCGGGACGTCGCGGACCACCGCACCACCTGCCGCTGACGCTCTGTCGTACCCGACGATCGTCACCGGTGGAAGTCACCGACGGTCACGCCTCGCCGCGCCACCCGGTGTTCCCTGGCGTCCTTTGCTCTGCTTCAACGGACGCACTGGTTACGCAGGGCGAATGTGCCGGGTGCCGCTCCTCCCCGCACTCGGGCCTGCGCCCCAGCTCAACCGACTGGTGCGTATGTGTAAGCAGAGCAAAGGAGTGCGGCGTCATCTCCGGGCGCGGAACAGACGTCACGTACGGTAACACCGACTGAACGTGACCGTAAGTGGCGGCCAGCGGTACCAAGCCTTCGTAGCGAGCGCCCGGCCGGTTACAGCCGCGGCGAGGGGCGCAGACGGGCAGGCGGCGACGGGCGCGGGCGAGCCAGCGGCGGCGGCGCGGGTCAGCGGCGGCGGAGGGCCACCACGGCCACGTCGTCGTGGATCTCGGGCGGGGCCAACTCCACGAGCAGCCGCGCGCAGAAGCGGTCCAGGTCGTCGTCGATCCGGGTGGCGGCGGCCGCCAGGGCGCTCAGCCCGTCGTCGATGGTGGCGTCCCGCCGCTCGATGAGGCCGTCGGTGTAGAAGACCAGGGTGGCGCCGTGCGGCAGCAGGAACTCCAGGTCCGCGGGCCGCTGGGCGCGGACCCCGAGCAGCGGGGCGCTCTGCTGCACGAACTCCACCCGGCCGTCCGCGTGGAGCAGCGGCGGCAGATGGCCGGCGGTGGCCATGCGGACGTGGCCGGTGCCGGGGTGCAGCAGCAGGACGCAGATCGTCGCCAGCTCCGCCGGGAGCAGCGTCCGCATCAGCTCGTTCACCCGGTGCAGGATCTCGCCGGGCTGGTGCCCCTCGACCGCGTACGCGCGTACGGCATGTCGCAGCTCGGCCATCACGGTCGCCGCGTGCAGCGAGTGCCCGGCCACGTCCCCGATCGCGAGCAGCAGGTGACCGTCGAGCATCACCAGCTCGTAGAAGTCCCCACCCACCTCGGTCTGGGCGCTCGCCGGCTCGTAGCGGACGGCCAGGTCGAGCCCGGCGATCTCCGGGATCCGGCGGGGCAGCAGGCTGCGCTGCAGGGTGACGGCGATGCGGTGCTCCTCGTCGAAGGAGCGCTGCGCCTCCACCGCCGCCGCGACGGCCTGGGCGAGCTGCACCAGCACGGGCGTACGGGCGGTCTGCGTGGCGGTCGGCACCACCACGTACAGCGGAGCGCGGTCCTCGCGCAGCCGGGCGGCGGCCACCGTCACCGTGTCGCCGGCCGGCCAGTCGACCAGCCCCCACCGGGCCGGATCGTCCACGCGGACCGTGGCACCGGTCGGTACGCCCGAGTCGTCGACGACCCACGGCACGATGCCCGCCCCGGCGCCCGGCCCCGCGGCGACACCGGCCAGGCAGTCCCCGTCGAAGGTCTCGGCGATCACGGCGGCCGGGCTCCGGAAGATCTGCGCGGCACCGGCGGCCGCCTCCTCCAGCAGCCGGGCGAAGTTCGGTGCCGCGTGCACGGCGACCGTGGTGTCGGCGAGCCCGAGCAGCCGTTCGGCGAGCAGCTCCGCCCGCTGCCGGGCACGGTAGTAACGCAGAACGGCGTGTGCGGTGGCGACCAGTTCCTCCGGCTCGATCGGCTCGGCCAGGTACGCGTCCGCGCCCCGGGTGAGCCCCTGCGCCCGGTCCACCACGTCCACGGCGTGCGCCGACACGTGGATCACCGGCATGGCCGGATGGTCCCTCTTGATCCGCTCGCAGACCTCGAATCCGCTGAGGTCGGGCAGCCGGACGTCGAGCACCACCAGGTCGATCCCGTCCACCCCGATCCGCGCCAGCGCCTCCCCACCGGTCTCCGCCTCCAGCACGGTGAAGCCGGCCCGGGAGAGCCAGCTCACCAGCAGGTACCGCTTGGTGCGACTGTCGTCGACCACCAGGACGGTCGCCGGACCGCCGTCCACGGTCAGACTCCGCCCACGGGCAGGGAGACGGTGAAGGTGCTGCCCGCGCCGGGCGTGCTGGTCACCTGCAGCGTGCCGCCGAGCAGCACGACCAGGCGCCGCGCGTACGGCAGGCCGAGGCCGGTGCCGCCGACCCGGGTGACGCCGGGCACCTGGTAGAACTCCTCGAAGATGCGGTCGTGCAGCTCCGGGGCGATGCCCGGGCCGGTGTCCGACACCTGGAGCAGCCAGCGGTCGTCGGCGCGCCGGGCGCGCAGCCGCACCTCGCCGCGCTCGGTGAACTTGAGGCCGTTGTGCAGCAGGTTGCGCAGCACCTGAGCGAGCAGCACCGCGTCGGACCGCAGGGTGGCCGGGGCGGGGGGCTCCTCCACCACGAGCTCGACTCCCGGGCGCGTGGCGAGCGCCCGCAACGTGCCGCGCAGTTGACCGAAGATCGGCCGCAGGTCCACCTCCGCCCAGTCCGGCTCGATCCGCCCGGACTCGGCCTTGGCCAGGTCCAGCAGCTCGTTGACCAGGCCCAGCAGGTCGGCCGCGGACGAGCGGATCAGCCCGACCTGCCGGGCCTGCTCGGCGGTCAGCGGGTCGGACGCGGAGTCGGCCAGCAGCCGGGCGAGCCCGATGATCGCGGTGACCGGCGCCCGCAGCTCGTGGCTGACGTTGGCGAGGAAGCGACTCTTCGACTCGCTCGCCGCGCGCAGCTGGGCCGACTTCTCGTCCAGTTCGCCGTAGAGGGCCACCACGCCCCGGTTGGTCTCCTCCAGCTCCTCCGTGAGCTGGTTGTAGAGCGCCATCACCCCGCGGTTGGTCTCGGCCAGTTCCTCGTTGAGCACAGCGAGCTCGTCGCGCTGGGTGCGTACCTCGTCGAGCGCCGCGATGAGCTGCTCGTTCTGCGCGGCCAACTCGTCCAGGGCACTGCCGGGGGCGCTGACCGCGAGTGCGGTGCGCAGCTCGGCGAGGCGCTCGGGGGTCAGCGCCGCGGCGGCGACGGGGACACGTCGGGACATCCTCACGACCGTATCCCCCTCCCGGGCCACCACGTCCAGCGTGTCCACCAGGCGCGCCACGGCACCCGACTGCGGCTCGTACCGGCCACCGGGGAGCCGCCCGACCGGGGCGAGGTCGATCCTGAGGTGGTGCACACCGTCAACGGCGTCGGCAACGGCGGAGAACGTCACGTCCGCCCCGCCGACGGCCCGCAGCAGGTCACGGGCGACCTCGCTGAGTGCGGTGGCGACGCGTACCTGGTCCTGGTGCTCCAGGCCGACGGCCGCCGCGACCTCCCGGCCCCGCTGCCGGACGACGAAGATGTCGTGCTCGACGCGCAGCCCCATCTGCAGCAGCGGCGCGGTCACGGCTCCCCCCGGGCCACCAGGACGCACGCGTCGTCGCGGCGGATACCGGCGTCCCGCAGCACGGTCGCGGCCACCACGAGGGGCGACCGCTCGGCGAGACCCGGGTAGTCGTCGAGCTGCCAGCGATCCACCACCCCGTCACTGTGCATCACGAGCAGCGAATCGGGCGGGAAGGGGTACTCGTACTCGCGGATCATCGGGCGCTGGTGCCCGACGATGCCGGGCAGGGACACGAGGCCGCGCCGCCGCCCGTCCGCCGGGACGACCACGCCGGCGATGTTCCCCACGCCGGCGTACCGCAGCACGCCGGTGGCGAGATCGGGTTCGGCGACCGCGAGCGCGGCACCCCGCGTGTGGGTGATGGACCGGTGGAGGTGCTGGACGACCGCGGTGGGCGACGCGGCGGGAGCCCGGTGGAACGCGTCGATCGCGGCCCCGGTGGCCGCGGCCGCGAGCGGCCCGTGCCCCAGGCCGTCACAGGCGAGCAGCCGACGCCGGCCCTCGACGATCCGCCAGGCGTACCCGTCGCCGCTGACCGACTCCCCGGTGAGCGGTCGGGTGAGCGCACCGACCCACGGCGGCCCGGGCCGGGCCTCTGGCGGCCACACCTGCACGGCGAGCACGGTGCCACGGCCCGGCCGGGAGTACGCGTCGAACCAGGTCGCCTGCCGGGCGATCGCGCCGAGGCCGATGCCGAGCGTGCCGGTGGTGGAGTGGCCGTCCCGGGAGGAGACGGTCAGGTCGGCCATGCCCGGGCCGCGGTCCACGGCGACCAGCTCCACGCCGGCCTCCCGCTCGGTCCGGACCGGCCGGAGCAGCAGCATCCCCTCGTCCGCGTGCTTGACCAGGTTGCTGGTCAGCTCGGCGGCGACGATGGCGAGGTCGGCGGTACGGGCCGGGCTGAGGCCCAGCTCGGTGCCGAGCCGCTCGGCCGCCCGTCGTACGGCGCTGGCGGTGCTGCCGGCCTCGACCCGGAACCACACGCCGCGGTCGGAGACCGCGTCGCCGGTCATCGGGACCACTTGACGATCGTGACCGTGGTGCCCTCGCCCGGGCCGGTGCGGATGTCGAACTCGTCGACCAGCCGGCGGGCGCCGCTGAGCCCGAGACCGAGCCCGCCGCCCGTGGTGTAGCCGTCGGTGAGGGCCAGGTCGAGGTCCGGGATGCCGGGACCGGTGTCGGCGAAGATGATCCGGACCCCGCGCCGCCTGCCGTTGTCGACGGTGGCCACCTCGACGGTGCCGCCGCCGCCGTAGACGAGGGTGTTGCGGGCCAGTTCGCTCGCGGCGGTGACCAGCTTGGTCTGGTCGACCAGGGAGAGCTTGACGGCGACCGCGACCGTCCGCACCAACTGGCGGACCCGGACGACGTCCTCGTCGCTGTGGATCGCCTGCGCCTGCGGCTGGCCCAACTCCAGGCCCGTGGTCACGGCGAGGCCGTCGTCTCGGCGTCCGGTTCGTCGTCGAGGTCCTCGGCGTACTCGTCGGCGCGTGCGCTCGCGATCAGCTCCATGCCCCGTTCGACGTTCAGGGCGGTGCGGATCCCGTTCAGTGACAGCCCCAACTCGACGAGGGTGATGGCGACCGCGGGCCGCATCCCGACGACCACCGTCTCGGCGTCGAGCACCTTCGAGATCGACGCGATGGTGGAGAGCATCCGCCCGACGAACGAGTCCACGATGTCCAGGGCGGTGATGTCGATGACCACGCCGTGGCAGCCGGTGGCGACGATCCGCTCGGCCAGGTCCTCCTGGAGCTGGACGGCCGTCTGGTCGGACATGTCGACCTGGATCGACACCAGCAGGATGTCGCCGATCTTGAGAATCGGCACCCGCTCCATCAGATCTCCCGGCGGGTCGCGCGGCGGCTGGCCTCGACGCCGGTGAGCCGGAGCACGTGCCGCAGCGCGTCGGCGAGACTGGCCTTCGTGGCGATGTCGCCGAACTCGATGCCCAGAGCAACGATGGTCTGCGCGATCTGCGGGCGGATGCCGGAGATGATGCAGTCGGCGCCCATCAGCCGGGCGGCCACCACGGTCTTGAGGATGTGCTGGGCGACCTGGGTGTCCACCGCCGGCACACCGGTGATGTCGATGATCGCGTACGGCGAGCCGGTGTCGACGAGGGTCTGCAACAGCCGCTCCATCACCACCTGGGCGCGGGCGGAGTCGAGGGTGCCGACCAGCGGGACGGCGACCACGCCCTCCCACAGCTTCACCACCGGGGTGGACAGCTCCAGCAGCTGCTCGGCCTGGTCGGCGATCAGGCTCTCGCGCGTGCGGACGAAGCTCTCGAAGGTGAACAGGCCCATCTGGTCGACCAGGGCGGAGAACGCCACGAAGTCGCGCAGCGCGGTGCCGCTCCGCTCGGCGTCCAGCAGATCCAGCAGGACCTCCTTGAGGGCGAACACGCTGACCGCCGTCTCGGTGGCGGAGAAGCCCTGCCGGGCGCGGTTGTGGGACAGCTCGGCGAGAACCGCCCGCAGCTCGGCCGCCGGCTCGGTCTCCAGGTCGAGGGCGCCCTGCTCACTCACCGCCACGAGGCTGCGGTACAGCTCCTGTACCTGCCGGCGCAGCTCGGCCTGGCTGAGCCGGCCCCGCAGCGAGTTGGTGACGATCTCCGTCCACCGCTGTGTGACCTGGTCGCCGTGGCTGGTCAACAGACCCGCCAGCCGACTGCTCTCCTCGGCGCTCAACGCCATGGCAAACCCCCTCAGCCTGGACCGGGCGGACTCTATCACCGCACACCCGTCAACTACTTGTCACGGTGCAAAGGAATGACGGGCGCCTCAGGACATCGGCTCCCGATCGCATGGCACCCCGATCGTGGGATACCGTTTCCCCGATAACGGGAGGTCTGGCGAATGTCCTTGACGGTGCACACGGAACAGCGCGGCGACGTCGTCGTCGTGTCGGTCGCGGGCGAACTGGACATGGCGACGGCACCCAAGTTGCAGGACCAGATCACCGACCTGCTGGACAAGGGCCGCAGCCGGCTGGTCTTCGACCTGGCCGAGGTCTCGTTCTGCGACTCCACCGGGTTGTCCGTCTTCGTCCGCGCCAAGAACAGCTGCGACGAGGCCGGCGGCGTCGTCCGGCTGGCCGCTCCGCAGCGGGGCGTGCTGCGCATCCTGGAGGTCAGCGGGCTCGTCGAGGTGCTGCAGACGTACCCGACGGTCGAGCAGGCCGTCGCCGGCGACCCCACTCCCGCCTCCTCCTAAGCCTCGTCCTCGACGTACCGGGGACGGGCGATGAGCAGACCCGCACCGGTCTGCACCGTCAGGGCGACCAGCAGGAACCCGATCGGCGCCGCCCAGCCACCGGTGGCCCCGTAGAGGACCCCGACCAGCAACGGCCCGAGCGCCGCGATGACGTAGCCGGTGCTCTGCGCGAACGCCGACAGCGCCACCGTCCCCTCGGCGGTGCGCGCCCGCAGCCCGATGGTCGTCAGGATCAGCGGGAAGGCTCCCTGGCCGAGGGCCAGCAGGGTCACCCAGAGCAGCGCGCCGTCGTGCGGGGACAGCGCCAGCCCCAGGTAGGCGAGCGTCGACGCGGCCGTCAACGACAGCACCAGCGGCCGCAGTGTCCGCATCCGTCCGGCCAGCGTCGGCATGAGCAGCGCGATCGGCACTCCCAGGGCGGTCACCCCGGCCAGCAGCAGCCCCGCCGCCTCCGGCTGGTAGCCGGCGTCCCGGAACAGCTGCGCCAGCCAGCCCATGATCGCGTACCCGCTCAGCGACTGCGCACCGAAGTACACCGCCATCGCCCAGCCCAGCCGGGTCCGCGCCGGCCGGATCCGGAGCCGGGGGGCGGCGCTCGCCGTCGGGGTCGCCCGCCGCGCGGCGGCGCGGGCCCGTAGCGCCAGGGGCACCCACGGGAGTACGGCCACCGCGGCCAGCCCGGCCCAGACGCCGAGCCCGACCCGCCACGAGCCGAAGGCGTGCGCGATCGGCACCGCGGCGGCGGCGGCCACCGTCGTGCCGGCGGTCAGGGCCATCGTGTACGCCCCGGTGACCAGCCCGGTGCGGTGCGGGAAGTGCTGCTTGACCAGCATCGGCAGCAGGATGTTCGCCACCGCGATCCCGGCCAGCGCGAGCGCGCTGGTGAGCACGAAGACCAACGCCGAGCCGGTGACCGCCCGCAGCACCTGGCCGGCGGCGAGCGCGGCCATGGCGACCACCAGCACCCGGGCCGGGGCGACGCGGCGGACCAGCCACGGGGTGAGGGCGCCCAGCCCGGCGAACGCGATCGTGGGCAGCGTGGTGACCAGGCCGGCCATCGTCCCGGAGAGCCCGAGCCCGGTCCGCACCTCGTCGAGCAGCGCGCCGAGGCTGGTGACCACGGCCCGCAGGTTCACCGCGACCAGCAGCATCCCGACCAGCACGAGCAGACCGCCACGCACCGCGCCGCCCACCTCCGCAGCGCCCGCACCACCCGCGCCCGCACCACCCGCGCTCGCGCCACCCGCGCCCGCGCCACCCGTGGCCGCACCACCCGCAACTTCGGGGAAAGTGCTGCCTGCCGTGCTCCGGTGGCCGCTCTTTCGGGGAAAGTGCGGCCTCCTGCCGGAGGTGGGGGCGGTGGGGGCGGCGGGGATGGGGACGCTCGTGGAGGCGGTGGGCGGCGGTGGCGGGGTCATGCGGTCGAACCTACAATCATGGGATGAATTTTCGGCAGGGGTTGTAACCAGTGCCACCGGTGACTGATTCCGTCGCCGTGCCGCCGCGCGGCCGGCGCGTGCAGGAGACGATCGCCCAGCTCCGGGAGCGGATCCTCGGCGGGGAGTGGCCGGTGGGCGGCCGCATCCCGACCGAGCCGCAGCTGGTGGCGGCCCTCGGCGTGGGGCGCAACACCGTCCGCGAGGCGGTCCGCGCCCTGGTGCACGCCGGGGTGCTGGAGTGCCGGCAGGGCTCGGGGACGTACGTGGTGTCGACCGACGAGCTGGCCCCGGTGGTGGCCCGCCGGCTCACCGACGACCGGATGGCGGAGGTCGTCGAGGTGCGGCGCGCGTTCGAGGTGGAGGCGGCGCGGCTGGCCGCGCTGCGGCGTACCCCCGAGGACCTGGCGGCGCTCGACGGCGCGCTCGCCGCCCGCGAGGCGGCCTGGCGCGGCGGCCGGGTCGACGAGTTCGTGGAGGCCGACGCCGCGCTGCACACCGCGGTCGTCGCCGCCGCGCACAACGGCATGCTCGCCGAGCTCTACGCCTCGGTCGGCACGGCCCTGCGCAGCACCCTCGCGGCCGCGATGGCCGGCGCGCTGGCCCCGGAGCGGCACGTCGACCACTCCCGGCTGGTGGACGCGATCCGGGCCGGCGACCCCGAGCGGGCGGCGATCGAAGCGGGCGCTTTTCTGGAACCGCCGCCCCGGGCATAGGTTGTGCCGGACGGAAGACCGGACACCTCGGGAGTACGGATGCTCAAGGGCTTCAAAGACTTCATCATGCGCGGGAACGTCGTCGACCTGGCGGTCGGCGTCGTCATCGGCGCCGCGTTCACCGGGCTGGTGACGGCGTTCACGAACTCGTTCCTCAAGCCCATCATCAAGCTGGTCGGCGGTGGTGAGGACCAGTTCGCGGGTGCCTGGGAGATCAGCAAGGGCAACCTCATGGACTGGGCCGCGTTCGTCAACGCGGTCATCACCTTCGTGCTCACCGCCGCGGTGCTGTACTTCCTCGTGGTCTTCCCGATGAACAAGCTCGCCGAGCGGCGGCAGCGGGGCGAGGAGCCGCCGCCGGCCGCGCCCAGCGAGGAGGTCAAGCTGCTCACCGAGATCCGCGACGCCCTGGTCACGGCCGGCCGGAGCACCCCCGCCCAGCAGCGCGGCGCCCTCGACGACGTGCTCGGCCGGCGGGAGGAACCGCCCACCCGGTACTGAACGCGGCAGACGCACAACGGCCCTCGCGGGAATCCCGCGGGGGCCGCACATTTTCGTACGTCTGTTCGATAGAGTCCCCGCCATGGAGCAGCGGAAGCACTGGTGGAACGGGAAATGGGGCCGCCTGGCCCGGCGGGATGTCTTCCTCCGGGCCGACGCCGACCGGTGGTACGTCGAGCAGCGCGCCGGCGGGTCGGAGGGGGTCTCCAAGTTCTACGAGTACGACACCGCCGAGGAGGCCGAGGAGACGGTCCGGGCCCTGCTCCACGGCACCGACACGTGGCGCGAGCTGTCGCCCCGCCCGCCGGGCGGTTGGGGCCGCGTTTAGCGCGCAGACCGGCCGGGAACCGCGCCTGTATGAGCCAGCAGCAGGTCCTCTCCCGGGTCACCACCGGCATGCGGGTGGTCGACGCCGCCGGCACCGAGATCGGCACCGTGGACCTGGTCCAGCGCGGTGACCCGAACGCGGTGACCGTGCAGGCGCCGACCGCCGACCCGGGCAGCAGTCTGGACGAGCTGATCGAGTCGACCGCGGTGCAGGAGCCGGACGTCCCGGCCGACCTGGCGGCCCGACTCCTGCACGCGGGCTACCTGAAGGTCTCCACCGACCGGGTCCGCACCGGCGCGGTCTACGTGCTCGCCGACCAGATCGCCACCGTCACCGACGCGGTGCGCCTCGACGTCCCACTGGAAGATCTGCCCGCCGAGGAGTGAAAGGCGTCAGCAAGTTTCACAATCCACCCACCGGCGCGTAGAGACGAACGGAGGGTGTTCTTGGCAAGCTTGATCCCATGACGCTGATCCTCCGCTCGGCCATCCTCAACGACATCGGTCTGGTCCGGACCAACAACGAGGACTCCGCCCTCGCGGGCGAGCGCCTCGTCGCCGTCGCGGACGGGATGGGTGGCCTGCCGGCGGGCGAGGTGGCGAGCGAGATCGTCATCCGCATCCTGGACGAGCTGACCCCGCCGACCACCCCCGACGAGGCCGCCGACGCGCTGCGCGCCGTGGTCAGCACCGCCAACCAGCGCATCCACGCGGCCATCACCGTCGATCCCGCCCGGGAGGGCATGGGTACGACGCTGACCGCCGCGCTGCTGGCCGGTGAGACGCTGGTGCTGGCCCAGGTCGGCGACTCCCGCTGCTACCTGCTGCGGGACGGGGAGCTGACCCAGCTCACCCGGGACGACACGTTCGTGCAGGCGTTGGTCGACCAGGGCGCGCTCTCCCCCGAGCAGGCCCGCCACCACCCCCAGCGGTCGCTGGTGACCCGCGCGGTGCAGGGCTCGGACACCCCGCCGGCGATCGGGGCGCTGACCGTCGCGCCCGGCGACCGGCTGCTGCTGTGCAGCGACGGGCTCTCCGACTACGTCGAGCACGACGCGATCGCCACGGCACTGGCCGGCTACGGCGACCGCCAGCTCTGCGGGGAGCAACTCGTCAAGCTGGCCCACCAGGCCGGCGCGCCGGACAACGTCACCGTCGTGGTCTCCGACGTCACCCCGCTCTGAGACCCGATGCGGTTGCGGCGGCCGGCTCGCCGGGTTGGGATGGTCGGATGACCGTCCGCCGACTCTCCTCGGAGGAGCGACTCACCGCCAGCTTCCCCCTCCAGGCGTACGCCTTCGAGGCCTCGCCGCGGAGCGCGGCGCGGGCCGAGGAGTTCCGCGAGTACCTGCCCTACAACGAGGGCAACCGGACGCTGGTCGTCGAGGAGGCGGGCGAGACGTGCGCGGCGGTCTCCGCCATCCCGATGCGGCAGAACCTGCGCGGCCGCGTGCTGCCCATGGCCGGCGTCGCCGGGGTGGTCACCCATCCGCTCGCCCGTCGGCAGGGGCACGTGCGCACGCTCCTGCACCAACTCCTGGACGAGATGCGTGACGAGGGTCACCAGCTGACGGCGCTCTGGCCGTTCCGGCCGTCGTTCTACGAACGCTTCGGCTACGCGGGGCTGCCGATGCCGCGTACGGTCACGCTGCCGGTGGCCGACCTGGCCCCGCTGCTCCGCGCCGACCTGCCCGGGGAGGTGCGGTGGGAGCGGATCGGCGCGGGCTACCCGTCGTGGCGGGACTTCACCGAGCGCTGCCTGCGTCACCGGCACGGCTTCGCGCTCTTCCCCGACTACCGGGCGGTCGCGCTGCGCGACCGGGACGAGCGGTGGCTGGTGACCGCACGGGTCGACGGCGTCGTGACCGGGGCGGTCACCTACCGCATCGACGACCACGGTGGCACGCTGGCCGCCGACGACCTGCTCGCCACCGACCCGCACGCCCGGGCGCTGCTGTTGCAGTTCTTCGCCCGGCACGTCGACCAGGTGGCGACGGTGCGGTTCGATGTCCCCGTCACCGAGACGCCCGAGCTGTGGCTCACCGATCTCGAGGTGCACGTCGAGAGCCGGGTGGCCCGGCCGGGCTCCTCCGCGCCGATGGCCCGGCTGCTGGCGGTGGATGCGCTCGCCGGGCTTCCCGCCGGCCCGGGCCGGGTGCGGGTGGAGCTGACCGGGGACCGCTGGCTGGCCGGCGGGTACCTGCTCGACGGCACCACCGGCGCGCTGGAGATCGTCCGGGGCGAGACCGGCACCGCCCCGTCGGCGACGCTGACCGCGGCCGGGCTCTCCGCACTGGCGTACGGGGTGCTGGACCCGGTGGAGGTGCGCCTGCGCGGCCTGGGCGACGTGCCCGCCGAGGCCGGTGCGGAGCTGCGTCGCCTGTTCCCGCGCCGGCTGCCGTACCTCTTCGCCGACTTCTGAGCCGGTTCCTTAGGCCCTCCTTAACGTTCTCGGCGCCCGGCCCACCCGCTTCTACCATCACGAGGTGCACCTGAAGCCCGCCGCTGTCCTGGCCGCCCTGGCCGTCGTCGCCGCGACGCTGGCCGCCTGCGGTTCCACCGAGCCGGCGACGCCAGCCCCGGTCGCCGCGTCCGCGACACCCCCGTCGTCCGCGTCCGCTGTGGACCGTCCGGCCGCCCGTGCCGGGCTGGGCGGGCCGTCCCCCAGCCCGCGCCCCTCGGCGCGGCCGGCGCCGGCCGGGAACCCCGACGGTGCCGCCGCCGTGCCGGCCGAGGCGCGGGCGGTGGACACGTCCAGGCCCACCCGCAGGATCGGCACCGGCACGCCGGCGAGCTGCACGTCCGCGGCGGTGGTGAAGGCGGTCGCGGCCGGCGGGATCATCACCTTCGACTGCGGGCCGGACCCGGTGACGATCACCATGACGGCCACGGCCAAGGTCCGCAACGCCAACGGGCCGAAGGTGGTCCTGGACGGCGGCGGCAGGGTCACCCTGAGCGGCCAGGGGAAGCGGCGGATCCTCTACATGAACACCTGCGACCAGGCCCAGGGCTGGACCACCTCGCACTGCCAGAACCAGGACCACCCGCAGCTCACCGTGCAGAACCTGACGTTCGCCGACGGCAACTCCACCGGGGAGGAGGCCGAGGGCGGCGGTGGCGGTGCCGTCTTCGTCCGCGGTGGGCGGCTCAAGATCGTCAACTCGCGGTTCGTCCGCAACCGGTGCGACCGCACCGGGCCCGACCTCGGCGGCGCGGCCGTACGGGTGCTCAGCCAGTACGAGAACAAGCCGGTCTACGTGGTGAACAGCACCTTCACCGGCGGCTCCTGCTCGAACGGCGGCGCGTTGAGCAGCATCGGCGTCTCGTGGGTCGTGCTCAACAGCGTGCTGCGCGACAACGAGGCGATCGGCAGCGGCGCCAATCCGGCCCGGGCCGGCACGCCGGGCGGAGGCAGCGGTGGGGCGATCTACTGCGACGGCAACGAGTTCACCGTCCGGATCGCCGGCACGGTCATCGAGGGCAACGACGCGAACGAGGGCGGCGGTGCCGTCTTCTTCGTCAGCAACAACCGCACCGGCACCATGCGGATCGAGAACTCGACCCTCCGCCGCAACCCGAGCCGTGGTTTCGAGACCCGGGGCTACCCCGGCATCTTCTTCCTCGGCGCCCGCAACCCCACGGTCACGTCGTCCCGCCTGAGCTGACCCCGGATCAGTAGGGGTTGCCGTGGCCCGGGACGGGGTGACGCGGGGCGTTCCCGGCACGGGTCATCGGTGGGGTGCGGGTGTGCGCGCCCTCGGCCATCCCGGCGAAGAGTTCCCTCAGCGCGCTGAGTGCGTCGTGCCGGGGCGTCCAGCCCAGCTCGGTCTCGGCGCGCTCGCTGGACATCAGCGGCGCGTTCAGGGCCAGCTCGACCCAGCCGGCGTCGATGGGTTGCAGCCGGGCGCGCCAGGTGAGCGCGGCGGCCACGCGCAGCACCGGGGCGGCCACCGGCACCGTCCAGCCGTGGAAGTGCCGGGCCACCAACTCCGGCGTCAGCACCGGGTCGGCGGCGACGTTGAAGGCGCCACGCGCGTCACCCAGGACCGCCCGGGCGTACGCGTCGGCCACGTCGTCGGTGTGCACCGCCTGCATCCGCAGCCGCCGGTTCGTGGGCACCAGCGGCAGCCGGCCGTACTTCAGCAGCCGCAACGGCACGAGCGGGCCGACGAAGTACCGGGCGATCTCGGTGGCGGCCGCCCGCTGGAAGTTCAGGCCCGGCCGCAGGCGCACCACCCGCAACTCGGGGTGCTCCCGCTCCACCCGGTCGAGCAGCGCCTCGACGTCCGCCTTGTCGCGGCTGTACGAGGACCCGGGCACCCCGGTCGCCGGCCAGCGCTCGCTCACGGGGTGGTCCTTCGGGCCGGGCGCGTACGTGCCGACCGACGACGCGTACACCAGGGCCGGGACGCCTGCCCGGACCACCGCGTCGATCACGGCGCGGCTGCCGCCCACGTTGGTGCGGCGCAGCACCCGCTGGTCGTGGCTGGGCTGGATCTGCCAGGCCAGGTGCACCACCGCACCGGCACCCGCGAACATCTCGGCGAGTTGCGCGTCCGCGCCCGGCGCGCCGATGTCGCAGGAGTGCCACTCCACCTGGTCGTACGGCTCACCGGCGTCCGGGCCGGGCAGGCGTCGCGCCACCCCGGCCAGGTCCAGTCCGCGCTCCCGGCGCAGCCGGCGCAACAGGGCCGTCCCGGCGTTGCCGCTCGCTCCCACCACCACGATCCGCATGTCCGACCCCGTACCCGGTCAGCCGCTCCCCAACCGCCCCGGCGGTGGCCTGCGGCCGTCCGTCCCGCGAGACCGGCCGGCGCGCCCGGCGGGTCGGGCTGCGGTGGGCTCACGGGCGAGGGGCCTGGCGGACCCAGGCGTGCTTCTGGTCCCGCTGTCGGCGCCCGTCAGTGGGCGAGAAGCGCCCCGAGCAGGGCGGCGAAGGCGGCAGCCGAGGCGACTGTGCGGACCAGGTTCCACCGCACCCACGGCCGCTCGAACCGTTCCCGCACCGCCGCCAGGTCGCCGATCCGGTCCACCGGCCCGGCGGCGTCGAGTCGGTTGTTGAGCGGCACGTTGACCCGCATCGTGACGCCGAACATCACCAGGTGCGCCACCAGCGCGGCGGCGCTCCACACCAGCACCGGGCCGTCTCCCGCGTGCAGCGCGACGGCCAGCGCCGTGAGCACGGGCGCACCGAGAAACGCGGCCAGGAACCAGCCGTTGAGGATCTTCCGGTTGATCGACTGCATCGCGCCGACCAGGGTCCGCGCGTCGGTCGCGGCCAGACCCGGCACGACCGAGCAGGCGTACGCGAAGAACAGCCCCGCCATCAGCCCGCTGGTGAACGCCGCGCCCGCGAGCGCGGCGAGACTGATGAACTCCGACATGGGTGCCACCCCCGTCTCCTGGTGCGGTCGTCGACTCGCCGCGATCGAGTTGCCTGGCGCCCTTTGGAGCTGACTCGTTCACGTCATCACCCAGTGAACCGCCCCGCGAGCCGTACGCCCATGCCTGCCCCGCTCACCCCCATACGCAATCGTCTTGCGGCTCATCCCTCTCCGGAATCTTGGAAGGCAGCGACCCCTCCGCGTGCATCGTCACCGTGGAGACGGGCCCAGGCGGTAAAGCGGTGGGTCAGATCGCGGATGTTGCCCGAGCCGGCACCGTCGGGTTCATGTTTGGCGTAGCCGAGGTGTTCGGTCATTTCCTCGTTGAGCGCGGTCTCCAGGACCGTCTTGGTCAGCTGCCTGAGCAGCCCGTCCGGGCCGGTCAGCGACAGGCCTTGTTCCTTCGCGGCCCGGACCAGCTCGGCGGCGGCCCTCGCCTCCGCCGACGGCTCCGCCCGCTTCTTGCGTCTGGTCTGGTCGTTCAGTGTCGCGGTCATCACGGCACCCTCCTCACCAGGCACAACGCCTGGCGGGTCAGGCCGGAAACACCGTTAGATCCACACTCCCCCGCTGTGGTGGATCAACCCCTCGAGCCGCTCGTTGCGGGCCCAGACCGCCATTTCGAGGGCTTCCAGGGGAAGGTCGGTGCGTAGGTGGGTGGTCAGGGCCCAGCCGACCAGGCGCCGGGAGTACACGTCGATGACCAGGGCGAGGTAGGCAAAGCCGACCCAGGTGCGGATGTAGGTCATGTCGCAGACCCACAGCTGATTCGGCTGCGCGGCGGTGAACTGCCGCTTGACCAGGTCTGCGGGTCGGGCAGTTGCTCCGACGCACACCGGCCAGCCCGAGCTGACGCATCCGCCGAGCGACATGGTCGCGGCCGATCTGCACACCGTCACGGCGCAGCGCGACGTGTATCTTGCGCACCCCGTAGACGCCGTAGTTCGCCTCGTGCGCCTGCCGGATCCGCTCACCCAGCGCGGCGTCCGCCATGCTGCGGGCCGAGGGCGGGCGGGTCTTGGCCGCGTAGTAGCCGGACACCGACAGAAACCCGGCATCAGTGCCGCGCAGGACATTGATGATCGGCTCGGCCCCGAAACGATCCTTGTGTTCGTCGACGAAGCGGATCATCTCGGCCCGGGGCGGTCGAGCTCCGCGGCGAAACGCGCTCGCCGCCTTCAGGATCTCGTTGGCCCGACGCAACTCGGCATTCTCCCGTCGCAACCGCTTGAGCTCGGCCGACTCATCCGACGTGGTCCCCGGCTGCCGGCCGGTGTCAACCTCGGCCTGCCGGATCCACTTACGCAGCGTCTCGCTGCTGACGCCGAGCTTGTGCGCCACCGACGTGATCGCCGCCCACTCGGTGTCGTGCTCCGGCCTGGCCTCGCCGACCAGGCGCATCGCCCGCGCCCGGAAGGCAGCTGAGTACTTGCTCGGTCGTGCCATGACTCCATCTCACGGAATGGAGCCTCCACCAAACCCAGAGCGGTTCACCGGATAGCCGTGGGTCTGGGTACACCGGGGTTCGTTCATGGGAGCACGCAAGCCGGTTCGCGTACTCTCACGTAAGTGGGCCGCCTGGGACTCGAACCCAGAACCTAAGGATTAAAAGTCCTCAGCTCTGCCTATTGAGCTAACGGCCCGTTGTGCCACAGGCTACCCGAACGCCGGCTCGGGGTTGACGTCCGTCCGAGCGCTCGGCGGCGAGGCTCCTGGCCCTGCCGTGGTGGCTCGCCGGTCGCTGGTAGTGCGGGTGTGGAGGTCCCCGGTCCCGCCCTCACCGTCGTGGATCTGCGCATGGTGGTGTGCTGTGCCCTGTGCGCCGTCACCTGTGTGTCGTGCTGGGCGTGCGCTGTGTGCTGGGGAGTCGAACCCCTGCGCCTGCCCTCGGCGCGCCAGGAGTGAGCCGGATTTCGCCCGCCGGCTCTCGGGTCCGCGCACGCCTCCACGTCGGCTACCTGCTCCACACCCGTGCTTCTCAGTCCAGCAGGTCGACCTCCCAGTTCGTGCGCTGGATGAGGGTGTCGACCTCACGAAGCTGCCGGGCAAGTTCGTCGGCCTGCCCGCGCAGCTCGGCCACCGGCAGCGCCGGGATCATCTTCAACTCGGACCGCAGCTGCCGGAAGCCGCGCTGGCCCTCTCCCGCTGCGGCGTCGGCGGCGGAGGTGACCAGACCGTGCCGCAGACGCAGCACGTCACGTCGGGCGAGCGCGTCGGTGAGCGTGCCACCCTCGACCTGGGTGGCGGCATTGGTGCGGTTGATCCGCCGGATCAGGGACTCCAGTTCACCGAGTACGTCGCCAGCCTCGGTGAGCAGAGCCGCCGGGTCCTCGGCAGGCGTCTCACCTTCCTGGTAGCGAGCGCTGGCCACGATGCGGGCACGGAGTTGTTCGGCGCGGCGCGCCGCATCCGCGCGCAGCGCAAGAGCCTCAGCGAGCTTCATGCGGACCAGTATGGCGACCGAGGATCCTCGTCGCCCTCGCATTTTCGTTGGCCCGGCCGCCTCAACGCCACGACGGCGGCACGTCGACGGCACGAGAGGACGTCAGGTCCGGCAGCCGATTTGAGGGATCAACCGACCTGCCTGGATCCGCCTCAGGCAGAACGTCGGACCCCGCCGATAGCGTCCGGCGCAAGGGCGTAGGGGGCTGCGGTCGGTTGATGCCGGGAGGTTACGTGGGGACATGGGGCGCAGGGGCCTTTGACAACGACGAGGCCGCGGACTGGTGCGGTGACCTCGACGATGCCGCGCCGGAGAAGCGGCCAGCGCTGGTGGAGGCGGCACTCACGGCGGTGCTGAACGTCCCTGGCTACCTCGACAGCAACCTGGCCGTCGAGGCGATCGCCGCAGCCGCGATCATCGCCGCCCACCGGCCCGGCGGCCGGTCGATCGACTCCCCGTACGCGCCGGACTTCCTCCTTGAGGGCGGACGACTCAGCCTCGATCACCAACTCGACGACCTCGCCCTGCGTGCGCTCACCCGAATCGTCGGCGACGACTCCGAGTGGCGCGAACTATGGGAGGACAGCGACCACTACGACGAGGCGCTCCAGGAGATCGCGCACCTCCAGTCAGTACTGGGCCAACCGCAGCGGCGCGGCTGAGCCGGCACTTTGGCCCTTACCGGCCGCGACGGCGCTTCCGCCCGGTCGTCCGTGTGCCGCGCCATTCGCTCTGGCCGGCCGCGTCAATGCGGACGCTCTGCTGACTACTCGGCGATCACCGCCAACTCACCCTGGGCTCGCTAAATGTCAAGAAGCCGCTGCGGAAGCTCTTGGAGATTATTGATGCGGATGTGCGCTTGCCTTACTTCTGGACGGGTGGCATAGAAGTAGCCCCACGGGCCACGCCGGATGAAAACGGTCGTCAGGCCAGCGTCAAGCGCAGGAAGAATATCGTTGTCGAGGCGGTCGCCGACGTACGCGATCTCCTCGGGCGCGCACCCCGCCGACTCGATCAGCTTGGCGAAGAATTCAGGGGGTCGGCTTTTCCGCGCCCCAGTCGTCCGACGTCGCGATCAGATCCACACCCAGGTTCAGCTCGCGCAGCAGCCGGCCGGCACGGGCGGTCTGGTTGCCCGCCACGCCGACGAAGTAACCGTCGGCCTTCAGCGTAGTGAGGCATTCCCGGACGTCCGGATAGAGGTCGCGGCCGTTGAAGTGCTCCGCCAAACCTGCCTCGGCACGGCGCTGCCGCTCCAGCGTGAGGTCGAAGCCGGGCTGGAAGTGCTGGAAGACCTCCCGGTAGTCGCGTCCCTGCGCGATGACCTGCCCGAACACCGCTGAGAACGTGTGCCGGGGGACACCCAGCCAGTCCGCCCAGGTGCCGTACTCGGTGGACTCGTCGATCAGCGTCTCGCCCACATCGAAGTAGACAGCGCGAATTCGCCGTGAGACAGAGTTCTGGACGGTCATGCGGTCAACGCACCCAATCGCTCGTCAAGGTCAGCTACGACGGTGGCATCGTCCCACGGCCTCAGCCGGGCACGGAACTCCTGAAGGCGGGTGCTCGCGGTTGCGTATCCGGCCATCGCCAACGTTGCGGCGGCGTCCCCGGCGAGGTCACATGCCTGGTCCAGCTGCGGCTGGTCGTCGAGATAAGAGCTCGCTATGTCGATGAGGAACACCGCCTTCTGCTTGACCGCCCCGGGACCGAGTCCACGTAGTGCTCCTGTCAGGGCGAATCGGGCCTCCTCAGGCCGACCGAGTTGGAGGAACGCCCGACCGCGGAATCCGTCGAGGCGGTCCGCCGAGTAGTAGTCGAACCAGGCCGGCGGTGCCGCGTCAGCGGGTCGCGACAGCAGTGCGGCGGCTTGGTCGAGAGCACGCAGCGTTCCGGCCGCGTTCGCCGGTCCCAGCACCTCGGACTTCACCGCCGCGATCCATGACTGGATGAGCGGCACCCCACTGCGTCGGGCGTGATCAGCGGCGCCGGCGAGATAGCTGATGGCGGCTGACGTGTTGTGCTCGGCCGCCGGCACGAAGGCGAGATGGCCGAGCGCGGCGGCGGCGAGAAGGTCGTCCCCCACCTGGATAGCCGCTTCGTGGGCAAGCCCGAAGTAGCCCCGCGCGTCGGCCGCCCGCTGCAGGTCGAAGAACGTCAGTCGGCCGGCAAGCGTGGCGACTTCACTGCGGGTGCGCAGGACCCGGCGCTTGAGGCTTCCGTCGGGCAGTTGCCGCATGACGTCGACCGCAGCGTCGAGGTGATCGCGCGCCAGGCTGAGCAGATCGCCAGGTTTCCCCGACCCGTGATAGAGGTGCCGGTATATCTCCGCGCTGCTTTCGAGTCGGCTGACCTGAAGCTCCGGGACCGCTCCAGTCTGATCGACGAACGCGAGCGGGGAAGCCGCCATCGCCTTGATCGCAGTCCGCCGGCGCATCTCATCCTCCTGTGGGCACCCGGAGAAGCGCTGACCAATATCTCGCTACGCCAGTGGTCGCAGTCCCGCATGGTCGGCACACCGACAGAAGTGGCCCGGCAGCTTCGCCGATGGGACGACACCGGCGTCGAGCAGGTCATCTGCTCGTTCGGAGCGCCCTTCGCCGTCCACGACGACGAACAACTTGAGTTGGCCATCGACACGATGGCACTGCTCGATAGCTCGTAGCCAGGTCAGTGGCCAACCAACCGAGACAGGGCCGGATGCGCAGCCAAGCCCTCACGCACGGCATCGAGGTATCGGGTAACTTGGACGGCCTTCACCATGGTCATCGATCGGAGGTGCCGTGTCGCACATCGAGGTGATCACGGGTGAGCTGCGGGTCTTGCTGACGGGTGTGGAGAGAGCTCAGGGGCTGACGGTCGCCGCCGACAACCAGGCGCAACAGGTGGCGCTGCGTGCTGCGGGCGCCGGCTTTGCCGCGGTGGCAGCCGGCATGGCCCGGGTGCGGGATGCCATCGCGACGGTCCAGGGCAGATTGGGAGGCCTCGCCGGATCGATAGGCGAGGCCGTGAAGATGACCGCCGCCGTTCCCCACGAAGCGACTGCGCAGGAGACCATCGCGGGGCTGCTGCCGGTCCAGAGTGGGATCGACAGCGCCCGTGACGCCGCGGCTGGGATCATCACCCAGGTTGGTGAGACGCAGCAGCTCGTCGCCATGGTGCTTCAGGGTGGGCAGCCCGGGCCGCTGCTGCAGTCGATGGAGAGTGTCAAGCAGGTCCTGGTGTCGGTGGTTCAGCGTGCCGGGTCCGCCCGTCGGGCCGTCGATGTGGCCGCCGCCGAGGCACGGCAGCTGGGGTCGTCGGGAAACTGATCGGGGCTGGCGGTCCCGCACCGGCCAGCCCTGCCTCGAGCACCGCCGCTGACTCGCGCACGAGCCCGGACATGGGCGACGCGGCAGCCGGTGACCGCGACGTGGACATGCCGTGGGCGAGGCGCCCCACTGCTGTCCCCGGCGGGTCGCCCACAGGACCCCGCACCAAAATCCGGCCCGACGTGGACGAGGCCACCCGCCGGGCACTAGCCCTCGAAAACGATTGCGCCGGCGTGCTCGCCGACAAGGGCTACCGGGTGCACCAGAACCCGACCGGACGGGAGATCGCCGACGCGCGACTGCGCACCGGCGACATCGGAAACCCCCGCAAGACGCCGGACTACTTGATCGAAGGGCATGTCTTCGACTGCTACTCTCCAACCCCGTCCAAGCAGGTGCGGGGGATATGGACAGAAGTCTCCAAGAAGATCGGCGACTCACAGACCCAACGCGTGGTGCTCAACCTCCAGGACTGGCGAGGAGACCTCGCGTCCCTGCGCAAGCAGTTCGGCGACTGGCCCATCCCCGGACTGAAGGAACTGGCAGCGGTGACGCGAAGTGGTGCGATCATCCAGATCGTGCCGCGACACGGAGGAGAGGCGAGATGAGTATCGGCTACCGGCTGACGCTGGCAGGTGACATCCCCCTGCGACACGTGGCGGATCTCGCCGCCCCGGACGCCACCGAAACGCCCACCCCGGCCGGCCATCAACTGCTCAGCTCCGATCTCTACGAAGAGCGCGGATACCTGGTCACCATCAGCTCCGGACGCAACGGCTACTACGACGCCGAAGATGACGACGACGCCCACTGGGAATGGGAGCCCGAGGTGTACGTCGACATCGGCTTCGACATGCGCACCGACGACATGGCCGACAAGGGCGTGCCGAACATGGTGACCACGGTGGCCCGGGTGCTCGCCGACCGTCCCGAGGACGCGGCGTTGGTGCTCAACGGCAACTGTCTGTTACTCACCCGCGTCGACGGGACGCTACGCAAGCACCGACCGCAGTGGTGGGCCCACTACGGCGTGGACGACCCCCTTCCGTGGTAAGTGAGAGCGACCTGCCACTCGCGTCCGCGTTCACGGTCTTCGACGCCCAAGACTCGGGATGCCTGTCCTACGGGGTCGAGGCTGCCGGGCGCCGCTGGTTCGTCAAGAAGCCCACCACCCCGCAGGCCCGCCTCTCGCTGATCCGGGCCATCCAGTTTCACACCGCAGTCCAGCATTCGGCGATCATCCGCCCCGAGCAGGTCCTCGACAGCCTCGACGGGCCAATGCTGGTCTACCCATGGCACGACGGCACGGTTCTCAACCACGCCACCAGGCAGGGCTCGGACCGCACCGCACTGGTCCGGTTCCAGCAGCTACCCCTGCCGGACGTCGAGGCGGCCATCACCAGGATCCTCGACGCGCACCTGGCCGTCACGGCAGCCGGCTACGTCGCGGTCGACCTGTACGACGGCTGCTTCCTCTACGACTTCGACAGCCGGCAGATGTGGCTGATCGACCTGGACGAGTACCGGCCCGGCCCCTTCGTCCTCGACGCCGACCGCCTCCCCGGATCCCGCCGCTACATGGCCCCGGAAGAGTTCGTCCGCGGCGCCGTCATCGACCAGCGCACCACCGTGTACACCCTCGGCCGCACCATCCAACACCTGCTCGGCTCCCCACACGGCTGGCGGGGCTCCCCCGCGCAAGCTCAGCTCGTGGCCCACGCCACTCGCGCGAAACCCGGAGATCGACACCCCGACGTGACGACACTGGTCACCGCCTGGCGAGCCACGCTCACCTCGTGAGACACGCGCTGGTCAACACCGGGCTGGACGCCGGACGGCCCGGGAACGGCCTTGCGCCGCCCCTGGGCCGGCCGGTTAGGCTGCTGCCATGACCAGCTCGCACGCGTACCCGATGGCGTCCCCCGACGTCCAGGTCGGCGCGCTGCGACGCCGGCGGTCCCGCGACCGCCAGCGCTGAGCATTCCTCTCTGCGACCGGCGGATCGAGCCGCCGGTCACCGCCGAAGTCCTCGGTCCGCCCGCATCCCCATCTGAAGATCCACGTTAAGTGGATCCGAGCGAGATCGGCGTACCCATGGATCTGGAGAAACTGCTGACCGACCGGCTGGCGCCGGCGTTCGAGACGGTGGCCGGCGTACCGGTGGACCCGGTCGTGCGGCGCTCGCAGCGCGCGGACTTCCAGTCCGACGCGGCGTTGGCGCTGGCCCGGCGGCTCGGCCGGCCGCCGCGGGCGATCGCCGCCGAGGTGCTGGACCGCGCGGACCTGGCCGACCTTTGCACCGTGGCGGAGGTGTCCGGGCCGGGCTTTCTCAACCTGACCGTCGCCGACGAGGCTTTGGCCGGGCTGGTTGCCGCGTTGGCCACCGACCCGCGGCTCGGGGTGCCGGTGGTGGCCGAGCCGGAGACGGTGGTGGTCGACTACTCGGCGCCGAACGTGGCGAAGGAGATGCACGTCGGGCACCTGCGGTCGACGGTGATCGGCGACGCGGCGGCCCGGCTGCTGGAGTGGCTGGGGCACCGGGTGCTGCGGGCCAACCACCTGGGTGACTGGGGCACACCGTTCGGCATGCTGATCGAGCACCTGGTCGACCTGGGTGAGGCCGAGGCGGTGCAGGAGCTGTCCATGGGCGACCTGGACTCGTTCTACAAGGCGGCCCGGGCCAAGTTCGACGCCGACGAGGCGTTCCGCGAGCGGTCCCGGCTGCGGGTGGTGGCCTTGCAGGGCGGTGATCCGGCGACGTTGCGGCTGTGGCGGCTGCTGGTGGAGCAGTCCGAGCGCTACTTCCTGACCGTGTACGACCTGCTCGACGTGGCCCTCACCGAGCGGGACTTCCACGGTGAGAGCAGCTACAACGACCTGCTCGGCCCGGTGGTCGAGGACCTGGACCGGCTCGGGCTGCTCCGGGACAGCGAGGGCGCGGCCTGCGTGTTCCCGCCCGGCTCGGTAGGCCGCGACGGCGAGCCGCTGCCGTTGATCGTGCGCAAGTCCGACGGCGGATACGGCTACCCGGCCAGCGACCTGGCGGCGATCCGGCACCGGACCGGCACGCTGGGCGCGACCCGACTGCTCTACGTGGTCGGGCTGCCGCAGCGGCGGCACTTCGACATGGTGTACGCCGCAGCCGCGCAGGCCGGCTGGCTGGCCCCGCCGGCCCGGGCCGAGCACGTCGGGTTCGGGTCGATTCTCGGGCCGGACGGGCGGATGCTGCGCAGCCGGGCCGGCCAGTCGGTGAAGCTGGTCGGGCTGCTGGAGGAAGCAGTAGCCCGGGCCACCGCGCTGGCCCGCGAGCGGAACCCGGACCTGGGCAAGGCGGAGGCGGCCGAAGTGGGCCGCGCAGTCGGCATCGGCGCGGTCAAGTACGCCGACCTGTCCAGCGACCGGCACAAGGACTACGTGCTCGACTGGGAGCGGATGCTCTCGCTGGACGGCAACACCGCGCCCTACCTCCAGTACGCGTACGCCCGGATCCGGTCGATCTTCCGGCGCGCCGGGGTGACGGCTCAGCCGGGCGCGGTGATTTCGCTGGCCGAGCCGGCCGAGCGGGCGCTCGCGTTCGAGCTGGTCGGCTTCGGCGGGGTGGTCACCGACGTGGCGGACCACCTGGAGTTCCACCACCTGGCCGGATACCTGTACCGGCTGGCCGCCGCGTTCAGCGCGTTCTACGAACGCTGCCCGGTGCTGCGGTCCGACGGGCCGGTCCAGGAGAGCCGGCTGGTGCTCTGCGACCTGACCGCCCGAGTGCTCCAGCAGGGCCTCTACCTGCTCGGCATCCGGACCCCCGAACGGATGTAGTCGGAACCGGGATCTGAATTGCTGTCGCCAGTGCCCCGCACGGTGAGGCTATCGGCCCGCAATCTGTGTGGAAACTGGCGGCGCTGCTGACCGTGCCCATCTCTGCTGCCCCCCGGTCACCCTCGGGGCCGCCGCCGTAGTGTCCGCGACGGCGGACTTGGTCGACGTCGGGAACGCGCGCGTGGCAAGCTGGGCGGCACGCACATTGTGCTCGGCAACTCCGGCGGAGGCCCGCCCGGCGCCGGCTCGGGCATTCCGGGCGGGCGCGTCGTCGGCGCCCGAGGCGTTGCTGCCGGTTTCCCGCCACTCCCCTTCGAGGGTGACCGAGGCGCGTTCCTCGGCGCGCTGCGTCTCGACGCCAGCGCCTTCCCCCGCGACGGCCTGGCAGACATCTGCGGCGTAATCGTCGACTACCCGGAACGCGTACGCGGCGGGGATGTGGGCCCGGTCGACGAAGCCGGGCACCTGCCGCAGGAGGTCGCGGACGTCGTGGCCGGCGCGTTTCAACTGGTCGAGCTTGTACGCCAGCGCCGGCCACGCCGCCGATCCCATGACCCGCTCGGCTCGGTCGGCGGTCCAGACCTCTCGGACGTAGATCGCCATCTCCTCTTGGCCCTGCTGTGCTGTGCGGCGCCGCTCGCCGGCCTCCTCCGGATCCGGCCGGGGATCGGGCGTCCGGTCGCCGTCGTCGAGGGCGGCGCGATCGAGTTGGTCCGACAGCCACGTCGCGTCTCCAGGCCGGCCCCCGGCCGCCGGCTCGACACGTAACCCGCGCTCGGCGAGCCGCTCGGCCATGACGCGCTGGGCCTCGCTCGCCCGGGGGTCGACGGCCGCCCACCCGGCGCTGGCTCGCCAAGCGAGGGCGATGTCGTCGGCCGACGCGTGGCGCCACCACGACGGGCTGGTCGCCGGCCGCCAGATCGCCGCGTCGGCCTGCTGCGCCGCGCGGACCCGGGCGCGGATCTGGCGGGCCTGGTCCTCGCTGTTCCGAGCGGCCCGCTGCAGTTGGGCGATGCGGGCGTCGATGAGCACCTGCGCCAGTTGACCGGCGGCCTGGATCGCAGCGGCGACCGCTGCGGTGGCCCGCTGGTGGATCTCGGCCATCTCGTTGTCCGCCACTACCTCTCCCCGTCTCCTCACCGCTGCATCTCCCGGTCGACCATCGGGCCCCACGTGAGGCCGAACCCGGCTCGGCGCGTGATCGGGCCGCCGGTCCGGCGGCCCAATCACGAACGTGACCAGCTCGCCGACGCGCTGCGCGAGGCCAATGCCCGCTACACCGAGCGGTACAGGGCGGCCCTGCAGGGCGGCTGGACCGCTGACGACCTGGCCAAGCTCGGCCTGGACGCGCCGGAGTCCGGGCCGGCCCGGCGACGCCGCCCACCGCGGTCGACGCCGCCGCCGCACACCCGTAGCCGCGGCTCCTCGCTGGCACGTCGACGGCCTCCTCCGCTGCCGCGGGGAGGCCGTCGTGCCCGGGGCGGTCACCTGCCTACTCCGAGCGGAGCACCCTGGGCGCGCATGAACCGCTCCGGGTCGACGGCGTTGCTGCGGTCGGCGTGGTACGGACCGGGCGGCACGTTGACGTGCACCTCGAAGTGCAGGTGCGGCCCGGAGCTGCCGCCGCTGTTGCCCACGAACCCGATGACCGTTCCGGCCGCGACCTGCTGGCCGATGGACACCTCGGGCCGCTGAATCATGTGGCAGTACCGGGTTACGGTATTGCCCGCGTGCCGGATGTCGACGTACCAGCCGCACCCACGCTAACTGGTGTTCCCGTCACGGTCGCACGTCGTGTACCAGTCGCACTTGACCTGCTCCACCACACCGGACGAGGCTGCCCGGATCGGGTCACCCCGCACGTCGGCCTTCGACATATCCACGCCGGCGTGGAAGCTGCGGCCGCGCGGGCCGAAGCCGCTGCCGACGATGGCCCGAATCGGTTGCACCCAGCCGCCCGGTCCGACCGGCACCGGCCCCAGGTCGTCGGTGCCGCACGGCGCCGTCGGCGCGCCGCCGCCGATATCGTCGATGCTCGGCAGGCCGAGCACCCGGGCGGCGAGCTGCTCGGCGTCGTCCTCCCACTTCTGGTACGCCTCGGGCAGGCCGGAGCGCTGCACGGCCTGCGCCGCGTCGGTCAGCCGCATCCGCTGCCAGCCGCCGACGCGCAGCAGCGCCTCGTAGAACTTCCCCGCCGCGTAGGTGGGCGTCATCCGCTCGCGAACGCTGCCCCACCCGGGGCGCTGCTGGAACAGCCCGACCGAGTCGTGGTCCCGGCCCACGCCCTCGTGCGGCAGGCTCAGCGACTCGGGCACCTTCGCGTTGGCCAGGTTGCGCAGCGTGGACTCCTGCATCGCGGTCGCCAACGCGATGACATAGCCGCGCGGCGGCACCTGGCGCTGCCGTCCGACCGCGACGATGGTAGCCGCGTTCGTCGTCTCGACGCTGCCCCACGAGCCGGTCCCCGGGATCGGCGATGATCCTGGCAGTGACGGCACCTCGCACGCCGCCGCTTCCGCCTCCGACTGGCCGAACATCAGCAGCGGCAGCCCGACCATGCCGCCGCACAGCAGCATGACGGCCGCCAGCACCGCCGCGGCCAGCGCGAGCGGCCTGCGGTTCACCGGGTCACCGACCGGGTGAAGTCGTTGCCAGTGACCACCCATCGCCCGCCGACGCCGGCGAGCGTGACGGTCAGCGTCCCCGCGTCGGTGGGCACCTCGTACACCGCCGCGCCGCCGGTCGGCGCCTGCTTGACCACCAGGCGGCCGGTCACCCGGGTCGCCGGCACCCGCGCCGGGTCGACGGTGCGTAGCGCGCGGGCGAACCCCTCGTCGCAGCTCGACGCGACGCCCCGCCACCACACATCAGGCGGTAGGTCGGGACGCGCCCACGCCGCCGCGAACGCCGCCGCCACAGGCGCGGCCTGCGCCGGCGGCGGCGGGGCCGCGGGCGGCCGGTCCTGGCCGTGGGCGTCCCCGCCCGGCTGCTCGCCCGCCGACGACGGCACTCCGTTACTGACGTCGACCGTGGGGTAGACCGGGCCGCTGCGATCCGGGTTGGGCAAATCCGGCGCACCGCCGGGCGCGCAGCCGGCCACTACCAAGGCGAGAACCATGCGGCAGGCCGCCCGCACCGATTTACCCATGTGATCGGTGCGCGCGGATCCCGACGCTCTGCGTGCCATGTCGACGCCTCCCCCGTGGTGCCGCCCGCGTCCTGTCGTGCAGGAGCAATCACCATAGATCCATTCGGAAACGCAGTGCTACTGTCGAGTACTCGTCGGTGACCTTGTGACATGGGGGAGGCAGCGGGGTGCCGAGGAAACGCTGCACGCGCTCGCGGGGCCCCCGGTGAAGCCAGCTGCCGTTGCGGCGTCCCGTACGCGCCCCGGTCCCGCCCCGGAGCTGCCCGTCGCGATGATTCCGCAGAATCTCGACGCGTGGCCTCCGGTGTGGTGGGTCGGGTGCCACGGCGGCGCCGGTACGAGCACCCTGGCCCGCCTCGTCGGCTACGGCGTCGATTTCGGCCGCGCCTGGCCGCTGCTGACGCCCGCGATGCCGCCGGCGAACGTGGTCCTGGTCTGCCGTGCGTCAGCCCAGGGTGCCTGGGCGGCGACCGGCGCGATCGAGCAGTGGCGCCGCCGCGCCGGCATGACCGGCCCGATGAAAGTGCTCGGGGTGGTCGCAGTCGCGGCGTCGCCGCGGCGGCCCCCGCGCATCGCCACCGAACGGCTGCAACTGCTGCGCGGATGGGCGCCGCAGATCTGGCGCGTCGGCTGGGTCGACGCGCTGCTCGCCGCCGACGACCCGCGCAGTGTCGGCGCTCCCCCCGAGGTCGAGGCGCTACGCAACGCAATCTGGCAGACGGTGCAAACACAGACGGCGCGACCATCCTGGGAAGGGAAACGATGAGCCTGCTCGACCATCTGGATCAGCTACACCTCGCCTGGACATCAGTCGCGGCGCGGTGCCGGACCCGGGTAGCGGCGAGGCACCGCCCGAGGTCGGCGAGAAGGTCCTCACCATCCTGCGGTGGATCGCCTACCTGGCCACCGCCGCCTGCGTCGGCGGACTGCTCTACACCGCGGCGAAGATGGCCCTGGCGCACCGCCGCGGCGACGACACCAACGTCTCCCAACTCGGGTGGGTGTTCGCCGCCTGCATGCTCATCGGAAGCGCGTCCGCGGTGGTCTCCGCACTGATCTAGGAGGAACGCGTGATGGCGCGCCCGACTCAGGACTTCGCCGACCGTCCGCCGTGGACGCGGCCCAGCTTCATCGCCTCCGCCGCCCTGGTGCTGATCGTCATCATCGCCGGGCTGCTGGTCGCCGTCCTCGGCCCCGACGGTGATGGCAGCGACGTCGCTGACGGTACCCCGCCGTCGAACCCGGCCCCGGCGCAGAGCGGCCCGCAGCAGGCGCTGCCCACCGCCGTGCCGACCACCGCACCGGCCGGGGTGCGGTGGGAGCTGGTCGGCCCGCTCGCCGTACCGGTCAGCGCCACCGCCGGCCCCACGCAGGTCACCGGCACCACCGCGTCCGGCTTCGCGCACACCCCTGAAGGCGCCCTGATCGCCGCCGCGCAGATCGGCATGAGGTCCAGCTACTCCCTCGGCCGGGAGTACTGGGAACCCACCACCGAGCGGCAGTTCGTCCCGAGCGCCGATCGGGACCGGCTGTTGGCCGAACACCGAGCCAGTGACAGCAGGCCAGCCGATTCCGGGGCACAGAGTCAGATCGCCGGGTTCAGCTACCAGTCCTACACCCCAGACACCGCCGTGATCGGGTTGGTGCTCCGCGCGCCATCCGCCGGCACTCCGCGCTACCACGTGCTGTCGCTCACCCTGCTGTGGCGTGACGGTGACTGGCGGATGCAGGCACCTCCAGGAGGCGCATGGGCCTCCGTCAACCGCGTCACGAGCGACCTCACCGGCGTCGTCGAGTGGGGGGCACGATAGATGCCCGAGTGCCCTCCAATCGACCTGACCTGCCATGTCGCGGGCAGCATCATCGACAACACCGCCGGTCGGTTCCTTGACGAACTGGCGGAGCAGGCGTCCAAGGCCGCCGCGGAGATGCTGGAGACGCTGGTCGCCGGCTGGCTGGCCATCGATACGCCGAAGACGTCTGATGCCTGCCGGCTCGACGACGCCGGGAAGCTCGCCTGCGAAGGGGCCGTGGGCTACCTGCGCGAGTACACGAACTGGGCGGTCGCGGCGATCGCGGTCGGTGCGGTGCTGGTCGCGGCCATCAAGATGGCCCTGGAACGCAACGGACGGGAAGCCAGCACGTTCGGCAAGAACCTCGTGATGCTGGTCGTGATCACCGTCGCCGGCGTGCCGGCGGTGCAAACCCTCGTCGAGATCGGTGACCTGTACTCGAACTGGATCCTCGACGCCTCCGCCAACGGGAACCTCGGTAAACGGCTGCTGCTGCTGGCCCCGGCCGGCGGCGCGATCGGCCAGTTGTCGCCGTTGATGGTGATCGGCATCTCGATCGTGATGTTCCTGTCGACGATGGTGCAGTTGCTGTTGCTGCTGGCCCGCAACGCCGGTCTGGTGCTGCTGGCCGGGCTGCTGCCGGTAGCCGCCGCGGTCGGAGGCTCCGTGCGTAGCCGGTACCTGACGTGGCTGCTCGCCCTGGTGCTCTACAAGCCGGCCGCGGCGACGATCTACGCGGCAGTGTTCTGGCTCATCGGTGAGGGGCAGACCCTGACCGATCTGCTGACCGGCATGGTGATGTTCGCCATGGCCATCGTGGCGTTGCCCGCCCTGATGCGGCTGATCGCGCCAGCGGTGGCGGTCATGTCGACCGGCGGGTCCAGCGGAATCGCGGTAGCGGCCGCGACCGCCGCCGGGCAGGTCGCCACCGGCGCGGTACGCCTGGCCGGCAACAGCGGCGGCCGGTCCAACGGCGGAGGCAGCGGGGGCGGCGATTCGGGCCGGCCAGGTGGAGCGGCCCCGTCCACGCCCGTGCCGGCGCCCCGCCCCACCGGCGAAAGCGCCGGCCGCGGCGCGGCCGGCGCGGCAGGCCCTGCGGCCACGGGAACGGGCACCGCCGGTACGCAGGCGGGCGCCGCTGGCGGCACGACCGCCGCCGCTGGCGGGGCAGCGGGTGCGGGCACCGCCGCGGCCGGCCCCGGCGGTCTCGCCGCGGGTGCCGGGGTGGCGGCGGCGAAGGCCGGGCCGACGGTTGTGCGCAAGGTCGGCGGGACGGCATCCGGAGCGGTGGACGGTGAGAGCGGATGAGCACCGGGGTACGGGAACGTCCCGTCGAGCAGCAGCGCACCTATGGCAACTGGCGGCTCGGCCGTGGTGCCGGGCTGTTCGGGCTCGGCCCGGTCGGCACGATCGCCGCGTTCCTGGTCATGGTGCTCGCCGCCGCGTTGCTGCCGGTGTCCACCCTCGCGGCGCTGGTCACCGCGGTCACCGGTCTGCTGGTCCTGGCCCCGCTGGCGGTGCGGGTCAACGGGCGTACCGGGTTTCAGGTCATCACCGCGCGGGTGGCGTGGTGGCTGGCCCGGTCCCGCCGCCACCACATCTACGTCTCCGGGGTGGCCTCCAAGGTCACCGCCGCCCACCAGCTACCCGGGGTGCTGGCCCGCTCCGAGGTGTACGAGGTGGAGACCGGCCGGTCCGGGGTCGTGGCCGTGGTCGTGGTGCCGCAGAGCCGGCACTACACCGTCACCCTGCGCTGCGCCCCGGAGGGGATGGACCTGGTCGACCAGGCCGTCATCGACGCCCGCGTCGGGCACCTGGCGTCCTGGCTGGCGGCCCTGTCCCGGGAGCCTCAGCTCGTGCAGGCGCAGGACACCGTCGAGCCCACACCGGACCCGGGCACCCGGCTGGCCGCCGAGGTGGCCGCCACGTCCCGGCCGGACGCGCCGTCGCTGGCCCTGCAGGTCCTCAACGACGTCGTGCAGTCGTACCCGGCTGGGTCGGCGACCGTCGACACCCGGGTGTCGCTGACCTACACCGCCCCGCCCGGCCGGTCGATGTCGCATGAGGACGTGTGCCGGGAGGTCGCCGCTCGGCTGCCGAACCTGCACGCCGGCCTGACCGGCGCCACCGGCTCAGGCATCGTGCCGATGTCCGCGCGCAGCCTCGCCGCCGTGGTGCGCGCCGCGTACGACCCGGCCGCCGCCCTGGACCTCGCCCGCGAGCCGCAGCTCACCCCGAACTGGACGCAGGCCGGGCCGGTGGCCACCCGGGAGAGCTGGGACTCCTACCGGCACGACTCCGGGGTCTCCCGCACCTGGTGCATGGTCGAGGCACCGCGTGGGGTGGTGTACTCGCGGCTGTTCGCCCGGCTGACCGACCCGGACCCGCAACTGCTGCGCAAACGGGTCACCATGATCTACCGGCCCTACTCCCCCGGCGAGGCGGCCCGGCTGGTCGAGTCCGACAAGCGCGACGCCCGGTTCCTCGCCGGCAAGAAGCACCGGCCCAGCGCCCGCGACCTGACCGACCTGGCCGCCGCCGAGCAGGCCGCCGAAGAGGAGGCCGCCGGCGCCGGCGTCACCCGGTTCACCGTGCTGGTCACCGCCACCGTCGCCGACGAGAAGCAGCTCGACGAGGCCACCGGCGTCATCCAGGCCCGCGCCGGCGAGGCCCGCCTGGTGCTGCGCCCGATGTACGGCTGCCAGGCCGCCGGGTTCGCCGCCGGCCTGCCCGCCGGCGTGGTCCTGCCCACCCACGCCACGATCCCCTTCTGAGGACGCCGGCATGACCAACAGCCCGCGCAACAGCACCCCTCCCCCGCCGCGCCGACCAGCCGGCCGCAGGCCCGGCCGCCTCGGCTACACCGGGCCGGGCGGCGGAGCGTGGTCCTACATCGAACCGCCGACGGAGTACCGGGGCACCACTGTGCAGGTCTGCGGCCTGTTCCCGTTCGGCACCGGCGCCTCCACGCCGATGATCGGCGTGCCGGTCGGCCGGCACCTCTACACCGGCAGCGCCGTGTGCTTCGACCCGATCTCCTGGTACACACGCGCCCGACTGATCAACAACCCGTCCGTGTGGATCGAGGGCGAGCCCGGCATGGGCAAGTCCACCGCCGTGCGGCGGATGGTCCTCGGCCTGACCGCGCAGGGCGTGACCCCGCTGATCCTCGGCGACCTGAAACCCGACTACGCGCACCTGGTCCGCGCGCTCGGCGGGCAGGTGCTGCGGGTCGGGCCCGGCCTGGACCGGATCAACCCCCTCGACGCCGGCCCGTGGCGGCAGGTCCTCGACCGGTCGACGAGCGCACCGGCGCCGTCGTGCGCGCGGCGGTCACCGACCGGCGGCTGAACATGCTGGTCGCCCTGGCCACCCTCATCCGGCGTGGACCCGTCACCTCAGATGAGACCACCGTCCTGGCCGCGGCGCTGCGTTACCTCGCCGAACGGGAGACCGACACCCCGCCGGTGCTCTCCGACGTCCTGCGCGTCATCCGCGACGCCCCGTCGGAGGTCCGCGCCGTCACCCTCTGGCAGGCCGACGAGGACATCCCCCGGTTCCGGGAGGACACCGCCGCCTTGCACCGCACGCTGCTGGCGCTGCTGCACGGCCCGCTCGGCGACACCTTCGAGGGCCAGACCACCACCGTGATCCGGCTCGACACCCCCGCCGTGTGCGTGGACATCTCCGGCATCGACGACACCGACGAGCTGCGCACCGCCGCGACCCTGCTGTCGACCTGGTCCTACGGGTTCGCCCAGGTGGAAGCCGCGCACCTGATGGCCGACCTCGGCCTGGCCCCGGCCCGCACCTTCTTCACCGTCCTCGACGAGCTGTGGCGGGCGCTGCGCGTCGGGCACGGCCTGGTCGACCGCGCCGACGGCCTGACCCGGCTCAACCGGCAGAAGGGCACCGGCACCGCGTTCATCACCCACTCCCTGGCCGACCTGGAAGCACTGCCCACCGCCCACGACCGGGCCAAAGCCAGAGGCTTCGCCGAACGCTCCGCGGTGCTGATGATCGGCCCCTGCTCGGAGCAGGAACTCGACGCCGTCTCCCGGGTCCGAACGCTGTCAAATGCTGAACGGCGCGAGGTGCTGTCCTGGTCGGCGCCACCGTCGTGAACGGCCGCCGAGGGCAGCGAGCACTTCGCCGCCGTCGAACGCGAGCCCGGCGTCCAGCGCGACGCCTTCTTCGACCCAGCTCCGAAGAGCTGGTCGCAAACCTGCTCCTCGCGGCGACCGTGTCCTGCCGGGACGACCTCGCCGCCTACCGCTGGGCCGTCAGCCCCCGCGATCTGCTGGCGCCACCACCTCGACCCACACCTCGCCGCGCTCAGTCCAGAGTACGGGCCGTTCAACCGATGCGGGCCAGACAAGCATCACGACCCGACGCCCCTGCCCGTCCAGCCGGCTCCCGCCGAGGTGCTCGCTCAACTAACCGACGACGCCGGCAGTTGATTCCGGAGCATCACTGACGGCCCGGCGATCATGCCAAGGCGAGCGGGCAGCAATCGTCCGCCGCCGGGGATCAGGAGTTGACTCAACGGGAGGGTGATTCCCAGCCCGGGTTGCGTTGCTGTTGCGGCCGGGTACTTCGGGAATCCTCTGGTGTGGCGGCCGTCGGAGCGCCCATCACCTTTCGCATCGGCTGGGGAAAGGCCCGTGCCGCCGCTCCCAAGCCTCTGGACGATTGCCACCCTCGCTCCGGGTTCCAGACGGCGCCAGGGGTATCCGGGACTGTGTCGACGAAGCGGCCGACATCGGCCACCATGGCTTCGAAGCCGGGGTACCGGACCAGTTGTGGATTGCTCTTGACCAGGTTGGCGCAGCCTTCGCGCCATGGAATCTCGGGTTCCCCGGCGGGCACGGGGGCTTGCCCGTAGACGCGGTAGGGGTGCGGCAGGACGGGCGGATCCAGACGACGCAGATTCCAGTTCGTCTCCAGCGATCGCCTGACCTCCGCCGCGACCATAGGCGTCGTCCGGATGAGGAAGTACGAGTCGACCAGGTCCTTGTACCGGTGCCAGGGGCCAGCCGGAGCGTTGCGCAAGCTGACCGGTGGCCCGGCAAGCAGGCAGAGCTTGTCGCCGAGTTGGTCAGCTACCGGGTAGAGGCGCGGCTGCACGGGGTGAAATCCCGGCAAGGTGAGCGCGGTGATCGGCCTGGTGGAAGCCTCGGGCTCTCCTGGGAAGGAAATCTTGCTAGGCGGCTTGATGTCGATCTCGATGGTGATCGGATCATCGACTGGGTGCAGGCTTCCGGTGCTGTAGCGGGGATCTATTGGCTGGGCGATGATCGTGCCCATGACCTGGCCGTTGTCGTGCTGCCGCAGGTTGCCGGGGAGATACGCCACCAAGCCGTGCAAACCACGGCCAGACTCGGCTGCGGGGCGCCCGGCAGGCGCCGTGACGGCGGCGAGGGCTGCGCGGACACCGGCGCCATACCCGACACCGGTGTCGCCGGTGTCCAGTTGCCGAGCCACACCAGCCGCGTAGAGGTCAAGGTCGAAGGCTGTTCTCGGCAGCAGATATGCCTGATCGATGTCAGAAACGCCTTCGACTCGTAGATCGCCCGGCACCGGTAAGTTCACGGGTACCCGTGCCGGCAGGCTTAGCGAGCCGAGCAGCAGCCACTCCCCCTGTGTAGACAAACGCGTGGTGATGTCCGCCATCAAGATCTGGTGCAGTGCCCGGTCCTCGTTGTACTCGGGATACCGGGCCACCGCCGCAACGTGGGCCCGCAGGTCTCTCCAGGTGGGAAAGGCGTCCCGAAACGCCTCGGTGGTGCCAATATCGGCGGTCATGACTGCGTCGTCTCGGTCTGGAGTGCCTCCAGCAGCGGAACCCACCGGCGACGTCCGGCGAGGCTGAGTTCCGCCGTGAGATCCTCGACCGTCGCCCATCCGCCCAGAACGAATCCGCGGACCAGCGACTGCAATTCTGTGATGTCCAACGGCTCGGCATCGGCCAGGTCGAACAGAGTCCGCGCCGGCGTGGTGACCGGCAGGCCGTCCACCCACTGCCACGACCCTGGGGCCAGATCCGCTCCATGTGTGCGGCCGCCCGGCGCCGCGACACCCACACCAACCGTGAACTGCGGATGATCACCGGGCAGGTCTCCGAGTCGGTATAGGCGCACCGCGGAGCGGTGTGACACCACTCCGCTGCCCGGCAGGGACCTTTCCCACCCCGGCGTCTCCGGGGCCAGCCGGAGCCACGCGGCGTACAGCCGCGGCATCGGATGCCGTCCGCCAGCACGTAAGCGAACCACTCCGTCGATCACCGGCTCGGTCACGCGGAGGGCTTCGAGTTCGGCCAACGCCGCCTCAGGAACCCCCACTCGCCCGGCTTGTTCGGCGGTCACCTGCCCCCACTGGCCGTCGGCGATCTCCATGAGCTTAACGATCTCACCGATCCCCACCATGCCAGCAGCGTAACCGTGGAGATCGATTACGGTGGTCCCCGTGACCACCTCAACACCGCCCGACTGGCGCAACGACCGAATCGGTGCCGCCGAACGTGGCGAAAACCCTACGGTGATCACCCGAATGCGGACTGGTTGGGCCGTCATGGGTGACACCCAGCATCTTCCCGGCTACGCGCTTCTGCTATACGCCGGTAAGGCAGACCATCTCACCGACCTGCCTCTGCGGCAGCGAACCGAGTTCCTGACGGACATGAGCCTGTTAGGTGAGGCCGTCCTCAAGGTGACCAGCCGTCGAGACCCCGCGGTTCACCGGATCAACTACGAGATCCTTGGTAACTCCTGGCACCACCTGCACGCCCACATCCACCCGCGCTACACCTGGGAACCGGCGCCCTGGCGGAACGGGCCGGTATGGCGGTACGACCCAGGCATTCGAGACGCACCAGAGCATGCCCTCGGCCCTCGCCACAAGGAACTCAAGGAAGCCATCGCGGCCGAGTTGCGCGCCGCTGCCGCCCGCTCACTATGACGCCAGCGCGCGACACGCGTTCCGTTCTGGCGGCGCCCGCCTGCATTCGCGACCGCCGTCACCGCCGAAGGCCACTACCCCTGGACACCTACCGAACACGCCTGGTACGTCAACAACTCCCAACAGCTACGCCGCGCCATCGACCCTTGCTGGCACACGCTCGACGCCATCGACGCGGCAGCCGCGCCGCTCCACCACCCCAAGCACCGATCGGCTTCGACGCCGCCGTGCTGGGCGGCGCCCGCCTTTGCGGCCACTTCCATGACCCAGACCGTGTCAGTCGCCTGTCGACCACGTCGGCGGGCAGCTCCGGCACACTGTCGGTAACCGTGACGGGATACACCAACAAGGCACTCGTGGCGCCGAACGCGACCGTCAACTCCCCCGCCCCGCGTCCCGCAGCCAAAATCCAAACCATACAGGTGCAGCGCGAACGACGGCACCGGATTCGTGGCGTAGCCGTCGAACGGCAAGCACCGCAAGATCACCAGAGGCACCATCACCGCCCCGCCGGCGGCCGGCCCGTCCAGTGAACCGCACCGACCGGTAGTGCCGCGCCAGCGTGACCGCCCGGCGCACCCGGGGCGCCAAGGTGCCCAGGCCCTCCATCCGCTCAGCAGGTGCCAACACCGCGGCGAGGCGCTGGCGTACCCACGGGGTCAGGACCGTGTGCAGCCGATGCGGCCAGGCCCGCTCGGTGGCCTCGACGGCGAACCGCAGCGCGGCAGCCAGGCTCGCCAGCCGCACGTCGACGTCAGGCCAACACTGATGCGCCCGCCCTACCTGGTATGGCAGGGCCAACGCATGCCGGCGAGCGAGTCGTCGACCGTCGCGGGCAGCGCCCCGCCCGCGGCCAGGTCGGCATCCTGGCGGTTGTCGCACCACGACCAGTCACTCTGGTGATCCAGCCGTTCGCGCAGATATGGATCCTTCAGCAACTTCTCGCCGTGCTCGCCGTGCGCGAGGCGGGTCGCGCCTCGGTCACCTCGGCGGCGAACAACAGCGCATCGGCGTGACCAGTCGGCGCGGACAACACATGCACACTCGCTCCCCAACGGCAACAGGATGTCACACACCACCACGCCCGACGAGTCCACACAGGATGCATGTGTTCGCACTGATAGGCGCAGGAGGCGGGCGCTCCACGGGTGCTCGGATGTCCCCGACACAGGACGGACTACCGACCCGAACCCCGGGTCTCGGCCTGCCCGGGCCACAAACAACCCTGTCACGCTCCGTACGCGCGGCCCGCACCAGCGCAAACGCGGCCGGACAGAGCGGCCGGAGTCTGGACAGCAAGACCCGGCTCGATCACCGTTGAGCATTCGGGAGACTTTGTTCTATTTTGGCCACTTTTAATCCATAGGTTCAGGGTTCGAGTCCCTGGCGGCCCACTCAGACGCAGGTCAGCGGCCCTGGCCCGGATCGCTATCGCCGCGCTCGGGGCCGGTACAGCAGTGGACCCACGGTCAGCCTGACTGCCGTGTCAGGGATGCTCTCGGAAGCGGCGACGAAGCGAACGGCTGAAGGGCGGACGAATGACGGATGGACCGCTCGTGCGCAATTCGCTGCTGCTCGGCCTGTTCGTCGAGATCATTGAAGGGCCCGTAGGGACCCTGCGGGCAGTGGAGACCGTCGGCCGGGGCGTTGCGGGAGAAGCACGCTGCACATTGAACGTGGTCGCAGACAAGATGACCACCAGCTCCGACAGCCCAGCCGAGGCACGTCGGAGAAGCCTCGCCTGCGGGGCATACCGCGGTCGGGTTGCCTCGCTGTGTCGACTGATCGACGCGGTCGAGATCGGCGTCGTTGGTGGGCCGGTCCGGACCAGACTCGCCGGGCACGTCGGCTACACCGCGATCCAAGCCATCCCGGGTGTCGGTCCCATTCTGGCGGCCGGTGTTGCCCGACGAGACGTGATCAGGCTCGACAGCTTGAGGTGATCGACCCGCTGGCGCTCGCGAACCTTCAAAAGGTGTTGCGCGAGCGCTTGGAGCGTGCCGCCCTGGACGACTTCCCTCCCCGTGAGTTCCTGGGCGCCGGCGTTTACGCCCACTACTGAGCAACGTCGTAGTCATCCTCGCCGATGCCGAGCACGACAGCGGATCCCTCACTAGCGGCCTCTACTGCTGATCGCGGATGCCTTGACCTGCGGCGAGTTCAGCCGCTTCGTCGGCGAGGCGTTGCCGCTCGTCTGGGTCGAGGTTCTGTTCCCAGTCCCTGAAGCGGTGGAAGCGGTCGAGGAGTTCTCCGCCGTAGGCGTCGGTGGCGGCGATTTGTCGGAGGTCGGTGCGGCCGGCGAGGATGTCGCGGGCTAGTTCCTGGAGGTCGTCGCCAGCGGCACCGTCGCGGAGGCGGGTGAGGCTGGCGTGGACGAGCTTGGCGAGGCCGGGGTCGCCTTCGGTGAGGCCGAGGAACTGCCGCTCGGGTTCGGAGTCAGGCCGCGTCATGGAGCACCGGGCTGACGTAGGGCCGGTCTGGCAGGGGAACCTTGGACAGGTCGCCGCCTTGTTCGGCGAGAGTCTTGATGAAGCTGAAGAAGCTGAGGATGGCGGTGCCGCCGGCTTGAATCTTCAGTGCGGCGTCGTTGACCTTCTTGACCAGCTCGGTGGCTTGCCAGGCGGCGATGCCGTAGCCGGCGACGGCGCCAACGCCGGTCTCGATGAGCGCGGTCCCTGCGGCGGCGCTGACGCCGATGATGATGGCCTTGTCGATCATCATCTTGATGAGGCCGCCGATCATGTCGGCTAGGAGCCAGATGGCCCGGGCGGCTTCGTGGTAGTTCTCCTCGATCTGGGTCAGGACGACGTTCTGCTCGACGGTTGCCGTCGCGAGTTTGCGGAGGTGGACGAAGGCGGCGTCGGCGGCCTGTCCGTCCCACTGATGGTCCATCTGCGAGGCGGTCAAGCTGACGTTCTGGCCGAGGGCTTGCAGGCTCTGGCCGAGGTTGCCGTAGGCGTCACCCGCTTTGTAGAAGCTCTGCCAGTCGCCGACGAAGACGTTGGTGATGGTGCCGATGACGTCGTAGCCGGCGACGTCCTTGATGATCTGGTTGACCCAGTGGGAGATGGAGATAGCGTCCAGAATGCCGATCGGGTTGACGAAACCCTTGGTCATGGAAGCGTCTGGCTCGCCAGGCTCGACCAGGAAGTCGATCGGCTCGATCACGGCAGGTTCCCACTCAACGGGCGCCCGCCAGGCACCTCGTAACCGCTGCGGTCAACCGTCGGGTAGGTGGCGTCCAGCCGGGCCGCATTGCCGGCGTCCGTGTACCGGTAGTAGTCCGCAGTGCCCTGGAGCGCGTCCCGGGACTTCTCCAGCAGCTCGACCAGGTGAGCGAGCCGCTTGTTCATCGCGTCGAGAAGCAGCTGGTGCGCAGGCCATACCTCGCTGAGCAGCCCTTGACCCTGCACGGGCATGTCGGTGTGCTTGAGCGTGTACGCCTTGGCGGCCTGGGCGTCGAGGCTCGCCTCGGTGAGGCGGGAAGCGGCGCGCTCCAGGGCGCTCGGCTCAACCGAGAAGCTCACGACAGGCGATCCTTGATAACGCCGGTCACAACGAGCATGACCGCGGCGACGAGCAGCGCGAGGGACATGATCCGGCCACGCCGCTTCGACTCGGCGTTGTTAACGGCCCGGAAGACGCCGACGCCCGTCACCGCAGCCACACCTAGCGGCACCGTCACCGACATGAATCGCAAGAATGACCACGGGTTGAAGACTCCACGGTCGTCACCAACGATGACCAGTTGATAGGCCAGGAAGCCCAGGCCGACCAGGCACAAGAAGAACAGCACCATCGACACCAGCGCCACGCTCTTGCGGAAGTCATGCCACTGATTCAGCTTGTCCGGCACTGCCGTCACCCGATCCGTCTGCCCCGTCTCACTCACGACCGCACCATGCCACAGCGCGACCACGGACCGCGACCCCGCCGTTCAGCGCAGAAGAACACTTGTCGGGAAGTAGGCGCATCGGTTGCTCGGGTGGCAGCGCCCAGCGGATACGAGGCGAATCGAGCTACGCAACGGTCGAAGTAGGCAAGATCATCGGGCACGCCTCGGGCACAAATGACGCCGACAAGAACTGTCAATCGTTGTAAGGCGACACCAGACGTCGCCCAGGTCAGCGCCTCGATCCGCCCGATGCGAGACGATCCATACCACGCCGGAGGGATTCAGGGTTCGAGTCCCTGGCGGCCCACCGACCGCACCATTGTGCGAACCGGTGGCTCTTTCGAGGTGCCCCCGTCCGTTTCGGGCGGGGGCATTGTCGTGTCGGTGGGAATCTTGAACACGGGTACGACTCCCTGGTCGGTGAGTTGAACTTCGGCAATGAGTGTCTCGATGGCGGCCTGCGCTCGGTGGTGGTGCCGCTCGCCAGAATGGTGGCGAGGTGGTCGCGGATGCGGGCGACGGTGCCGGGCGGCGGGGCGTGGGCTGGGCGGTCGGGTCGGCGTCGAGTTCGGTGTGCCGGGCCTGGAGTTGGGCGAGCCGTTGGCGGAGCGGATGCGGGGTCCGGCGGTGGCGTCGTCCATGGTGCCGTTCTCAAAGGCGGTGTGGTAGCAGGTGATCGCGTTCTCGGTGTGGGTGATCTGGTTGGCTGTGGCGGTGAGTTCGGCGCGCCGGTCGTCGGCGGTGCTGTCGCGTTGGGCTTGGGCGCGTTCGATCATGGCGGCCAGGACGGGCACGGCGGTGGTGTAGAAGTCGTGCAGGGCCCGCAGGATCACGGTCGAGTTCGTCGGCGGGGAGCCGGGGCGCGGTGCAGGTGGCGTGCTTGCCGTAGCGGGTGCGGGTGAAGCAGGTGTAGTAGCGGTAGCGGCGGGTCCGGCCTTTGGGCGTCGCCGCCAACGACCTTTTGTCCCGCGTCAGTTTTGGGCAGGATTTGATCCTCGAAAAGTTGGGGATGGTGGGATCGGCCTGGCCGAGGTGGACCTCGGCGGGCGGGTTGAACGCGATGCCCTCGTGCGGGCGGACGTGGTTGAACTCGGCCCGGTACGCCTCGGCGATGGCGTCGAGCGTCGGCCCGTCGGTGATCTCCTCGTGGTAGAGCCGTTCGTACTTTAGTGACCCGAACGCTTGTTCGCGTACGCCGTTGGTGTTTGGTGCCTTCTTGCGGCGCAGATGTGGGTCAGCTCGGGTCGGGCGGCGATGAACCGGGCGAGCGCGGCCGACGTGAACGCCGGCCCGTTGTCGGTGGCCAGCCGGACCGGCACCGGCTGGCCGTGCTCGTCGTGGGCAGCGCCGTGTGCAGCGCGCAGCCCAGCAGCGGTTTCGGGCACGGTGATCGCCGGTGCGCGTGACAAGGACGAGATCAGCGATGATGGCAGGCCGGGCATGACTCACTTCGGACGATCAACAAGGCGTAGAAACCTCGATGATCATCTGAACCGGTCATGCCCGCCCTCCTACCACCGGCAAGGGCGCGTCTACGCCAACCACATCAAGCCGGGCGCTCCGCGACTTTGCCGGGGCCCTGTCCGTTCCCCTGTGTAGCGAGGCGTTATCTGTCGTTGCGCTGGTCTGCGCTCCTTACCAGCCCGGCATGAATAAACACTGCTCCCAAGAGGACGCCGATCCCGGCCAGAACCATCACAGCGGTGATGACTCCGATGGTCAAGGCGAGGGCAGCTAGCAGCAGCCCGCAAACCGTGAGCAGGAATGCTCCGCCCCTAGTCAGATTGTCGTCAACCACGGTGTTCCTCCACTAGCTGGAATGCCAATCATCCGGTCAGCTCCAAATCGCAACCGCCTCGGGTCAAGGCGGGGGAACGGCACCGGCAGGAGGACGAGCAGCAGCATCGCGGTCGGGCGCAGGTGAGGTTCCACGGGAGGGGGCACCATGCACGAGATCACTCCGCAGGAACAGGATCGGCTGCTCAAGTTCATGCGTCGCCACCGGAAGCGCCTGATGGCATTCCCGAACGTCCGTTCCGTCGACATCGGCTTCGCGTTCAAGCGCAGACGCCCCTCGGACCGTCTCGCGATCCGGGTGCACGTCACCCGCAAGGTGCCGACACGAAGCCTCGCCGAAAGCGAGCGGTTGCCCGATGAGATCGACGGCGTTCCGGTTGACGTCATCGAGAGCAACCCCGAACCCGACGCGGATTTTCGCCACTCCCGTCAGGATCCCGTCCTCGGCGGCATCAACATCGGAAATCTCAAGGTGGGAGTTCCCGGCACCGGCGACCCCGGCACGCTGGGGTCCATCGTGTTCGAGCGGGGCACCCTGCGACCTCTGGCGCTGACGAACTGGCACGTCGCGGTCGCCAATCCGCCGGTCGCGATGGACCCGATCATCCAGCCCGACCCGGTGGCGCCCGACCCGGAGCCACCGAACAACTTCCTCGGCCGGCTCCTGCGCTGGGATCAGGGTCTGGACGCTGCCGTCTGCTCGATCGGCGAGCAGGACGGCACCCGCGGCCGGAACGTCTCCACCGACATCGTCGGGCTGCCACAGCCGGCGTCCGGCAGCAAACCGCACGTCGTCGGCCTCAAGGTGATCAAGTCCGGGCTGCGGACCGGCGTCACGGGCGGCACCATCGACGGCACCGACGGGGTGGAGTTCTCGGTCGTTCCCGACGACTTCCCGCTGCCCCAGGGGGTGCTCTCCCAACACGGCGACTCGGGGGCACTGTGGCTGGACCGGGAGACCTTCACGGCGGTCGGGCTGCATTTCGCGAGCATCAGCACCCCGGAGGTCCGCGCCTGGGGGAAGTCGGTATCGAGGATCTGCGACTCGCTGAACATCTTCGTGTTGAACACCGCGGCCGTCGGAACGGCTTGGATCGGTGGGCACGGCCGCGTGCTCGCCTGCACCCGCCCCAACGCCCCCTGCAACCTGAAAATCGTCTACCCGAGCGGGCGCACCAGCCGCGCGCGGGGACTGGGTGCGGCGACCGCCAACGCGCAGGGGCTGGTCAGTTGGCGGTGGCGGATCGGGTCGAGCACCCGGCGCATGCCGGGCGTCAAGATGAATGCCCACGTGACCCTGGACGGTGCGGAGCACCTGCTCTTCGCAGAGCTGGAAGGAGCAACGGACTTCTCCTGAACCGAACGGGACGGTGATCGCCGGGCTGCCCTGTCGTTGATCTGGTTGCACCCGCCGTCCGCTGCGGCGACGGTGGAACACCGATCGTCGAGGAGGACGCCGATGACCCGTCAGCGCGAGACCGTGGAGGTCGATCCGGTCCTGTTCCGCGCCGTCTACGACTCGCCGGCGTCACTGCCGGGCCGGCACCGCTGGACGACCAGCGAGTCCGACGTACGCCGGATCGAGAAGCTCCTCGGCATGCCGCCGCGCAGTATCGGCGCGCCGTTGTGGGTCAGTGGCGACGAGCCGGACTGCCCGAAGTGCGCTCGGCGGGTCAACTGGTACGACATCGTCAACTCGGCGCTGGCCGGGGTGCACGACCGCATGATGATCGCGACGGTCATCCTCGGCGAGCGCAAGTTCGTCAACACCGAGATCCCGGACGGGATCGCCGGGGTGCGCTGCGCCGACTGCCGTACGCCGATCGAGGGGCTGCGCAGTTTCAAGTGCCACAACTGGGCGTACGCGTTCGAGGCGCTGGAGGAGGTGCGCCGGCACATGGCCGGCGGCTCAGCCGTCGAGGGTCAGCTCACGGCGGTGCCGCAACCCGGGGCGGCCGTCGAGTGACACCTCGCCGACGGGCGTGAACCCGGTGTGCCGGAGCACCGCCAGCGAAGCTGGATTGTCCAGGGTCGTCGCGGCGGTCAGCCGGCGCAATCCGTACGCGTCCCGGGCGAGCGTGCACACCTGCCGGACGCCGTCGGTCGCGAGCCCGCGCCCGACGGCCCGCTGCGCGACCCGGTAGCCCAGCTCGGCCTCTCCGTCGGCGACGTCGACCAGGTTGAAGCGGCCGAGGACGCGGCCGTCGTCGTCGACCAGGACGTGGAAGTGACACGCGCCGGTGGCCTGCTCGGCGAGGAGAGCGGCGTGCCGGGCCGGGAAGTCGGCGAAGTAGTCGTCCCCGCGGTCCGGGATTGACCGCGCGAACCAGGCGCGGTTGTCCCGCTCGAACGCGAGCAGCGGATCGGCGTGGTGGGCGGCGAGCCGCTGGAGGTCGGGCACGCCCCCACCGTAGTGAGTCGCACCGTACCGCGCCTCGGTGTTAAGAAGGGGCCCTTCCTCTACCGGAGGCGTTAAGAGGGGGCCCTTCCTTTCATCTGGGGGCGGCGGGGGGAATGGGGGACTGGGGCGGGGGCGGGGATTGGGGGCGTTGGGCGGGTTGTCGCGCTGCCGCCGGTCAGGTGGATGTGTTCGCCGTGGTGCCACAGCTCGACGGTCGTGTCCGGGTCGGCGTCCGGCAGCTCGTACCGGGCCTCGACGGCGGTCAGTGTCACCGCCAGGCGGTGGCCGTGCCAGCGCAGGCAGAAGGCGAGCCGCCGGATCCGCGGGCAGCCGCGGGTCGAAGGAGAGCACTCCCCGGTCGTCGCGCAGACCGCCGCAGCCCTGCACCAACGCCAGCCACGCACCGGCCAGCGACGCCAGGTGCAGCCCGTCGGCGGTCTTGTCGCCGAGGTCCGCGAGGTCCTGCGACACGGACTCGGCGAACAGGTCGTACGCCAGGTCGAGGTGCCCGACCTCGGCGGCGAGCACGGCCTGCGGGGAGGCCGACAGCGACGAGTCGCGGACGGTCCGGGCCTCGGGCGCGGTCGTAAACGGCGGTCGGGTTGACCGGCCGCCGTCTGCGAGACCGTCACAGTTCCACCGCGGGCCCTCCGTCAAACCCGGCCGCTCGGCGGTCGCGGCTGGCCGTCAGGGCTCCCACCCTGAGCTGGCCGGTCACGGTGCGGCGGTGGAGAAGGTCACGGCGGGTAGGGGCACCGGGCATGCCCCGGGCTCAGGCGGGTGTCAGCAGCAGGGCGGCGCCGGTCGCCGCGACGAGGAACGGGCCGAAGGCGAGGTGGCTGGACCAGCGGGCCCGGCCGGTCGCCAGCAGTGCCAGGGCGGCCACCGACGAGAGGGCGAACGCCAGCAGGAGCCCGAGCACCGGGACCGTCCAGCCGTGCCAGCCGAGGAGCAGGCCCGCGCCCACGGCGAGCTTGGCGTCGCCGAGGCCGAAGCCGCGCCGGCCGAGCAGGAGCGTGGTGCCGGCGAACAGGAGCCCCAGGGCGAGGCCGGCGGCGGTGGCCCGCAGCCACGGCGGGTACCCCGCACCGAGGGCGGCGGCCAGCCCGAGCAGGAGCCACGTGCCGAGCGCGGCGGGCCCGGTCAGCCGGTCGGGCAGCCGGTGCACCGCCGCGTCCACGAAGACGAGCGGCACCGCCCAGCCGAGCCACCACGCCACCGCGGCCAGCTCGGCGGCCGGGGGCCCGACCAGCAGGAGCACCGCGGCGGCCGCGACCGCGACGGCCTCCACCGTGCCGGGTGGCGCGCCCACCCGGGCGACGCACCGCCCGCACCGTGCACCCGGCCCGAGCGCCGGCCACGGGCGGCCCAGGTCGACCGGGGCGCCGCAGGCGTCGCAACCGGACCGGGGTGTCGAATCCGGGGGTACGGCGTGCCGCAGCACTGCCAGCCGGAGGACCGGCGTGACCGTGAGCACGGCGAGCAGCGCTGCCCGACCGCCGCGTCGGGGTGCTCTCATCGTCATGCCGAACCTGCCGCTACGAACACGCTGGGTAGCCGTAGGCTCGCCTTACTGTAACGGGCGCTCCGGCTCCGGCACTTACCTCCACACCGGACCGGACGCCCCCTCGAACGGCTGGCCGCTCCCGACGTCGACGGCCGACGGACGACTTCCGGGCCGAGGGACAAAGCGGACGTGAGCCGTCGTTCACCCACAGTCCTCCCGCCCGTCCGGCCCGCACGACACCCTGGCCGGCGACCGCGACGCCACCCGGAGGCGACCGGCGCATTCGCCATCCGGCCGCCGGCCGGCAACCTGACCGTCACCACCGGCTGCCACCACCTCTCATCACGCAGCGTGTTCGCTTGAATTGCCTCTGTTGCATCGGCGGACGTCAGCCTATGCTCGCCCCTTGGGTGCGATGCAACCCTCGATCTTTCGACCGGGACGGCACAGGGATTTGCATTTGTAAAGATCAGTCACGGTAAATGCGGATGCGTTCTTCCACAGGTCCGGATGTGGTCATTCGGCCGCGCTTCCGCACGCCCGGATCCGCCGGGACACCGGCTACCGGGATGCCGACGAGGAGGCGCGACAGTGCTAGAACGGCAGCTCAGGGACGTTGTGGCGTACCTGGTGACGGTCGCGGTGCTCGGCGCCGCGACGGGCTGCGGCACCGACCGGGGAGCGACCGCCGCGACGGCGGCCGATGACGGGGCGCCCGCCCGGGTGCGGCCCGGGGCCGACGAACACACCGCCCGGAAAGCCGCGCTCGCCGCGTACTCCGGATATCTCGCCGCGTCCCGGAAGGCGAGCGGACGCAGCGATCCGCAGCATCCGGAACTGTCCACATTCCTCGCCGACCCGTTGTTGACCCGGGTCCGCCTCGCGATCCGCACCGCGAAGGAGCACGGTGCCGTACGCGTCGGCACGCTGGTCTCCGACCCCACCGTCACCGCCGTCGACCTCGACGCCGTCCCGCCCACCGTGGAGATCCAGGACTGCCTCGACGCGACCGGCTGGCGGCTGGTCTACGCCCGCGACAAGCGGGTGGTGCCGGGCAGCCGGGGCACCCGGCACCTGGCCACCGCGACCGCCACCCGCTACCCCGACGGCCGCTGGCTGATCAGCGCCGGCGCCTCGCACGAGGACCAGCCGTGCTGACCCGGGGCGGGCGGTCGCGCCGCCGGATGCTCGCCGGCCTGGCCCTGGCCGCCGCGATGGTCGCCGGGTCCGTGCCAGCCGTCGGCTGGGCCGACCCGCCGGGCGCGGAGTGCCCGCCCGGCCAGACCAACTGCGACGTCTGGGACGACGACCCGGGCACCCCGGGCGGTGGGACCGGCGGCCCGGGTGGTGGCGACGGTGGGGGCGGCGACGGAGGCGGCGGGGGCACCTGCCAGTGGAACGGCCGCGTCATCCCCTGCTACGACCAGGTGCTCGGCTGGTTCAACAACAGCGACGGCTGCTACTACAAGCTGGCCGAGCCGCAGAACAACCCGCCCGCCGGTTACCAGTGGTACGTGCTGACCTGCAACGGCGGCGACCTCGGCTCCCAGCGGCTGGAGCTGCGCGACTCGCCGCCGCCCGGCTACGGCGCCCCACCCGACCCGGAGGAGCTGGCCCGGCGCGCGCTCGCCTCGATCGACCTGCTCCCGCCGCGCGTGGCGGTCGCACCGCGCCGGCAGATCGGCCCTGGGCTCGTCGGGCTGCCGGTGTGGATGTGGGCCAGCCGGGGCGACAACTACTTCGGCCCGCTGCGCGCGTCCGCCTCCGACCGGGGGCTGACCGTCGCCATCGAGGCGCGGGTCGACCGCATCGTCTGGGACATGGGCAACGGGGAGAGGGTCGCCTGCGCCGGCCCCGGAACCCCCTACAGCTCCACCGGAGCGCACGCCGGGAAACGCTCCCCCGACTGCGGCTACCACAGCGGCTACCCGAAGGCCGGGACGTACCGGGTCGGCGCCACCACGCACTGGTCGGTGACCTGGCGCGGTGGCGGCGAGAGCGGCGTCATCCCGGTCACCCGGACGAGCGGCACGGTCCCGATCCAGATCAACGAACTACAGGTGGTGGCGGAGTGAGCCTCGCGACGCGCAACGGAACCGGACCGGTGGACGCCCCGGTCGTCCCGCCCAGGGTGGTCCGGCAACGCCGGATGCGCCCCGGGCTGCTCGGCCTGGCCGTCCTCCTCATCGCTCTCGGCGGGCTCGGGGCGGCGTTCGCCGTCACCTCGGTCCGCGCCACCGGCAGCTACCTGGCGATCGCCCGCCCGGTCGAGGTCGGCCGGACGATCGGCGCGGACGACCTGGTGACCGTGCAGGTCGCCGGCGGCCAGGGGCTCGCCCCGGTGCCGGTGGGCCGGCGGGACGACGTGGTCGGCAAGCGGGCGAAGGTCGCGCTCGTCCCCGGGACATTGCTGACCATGGACCAGCTCACTGACGAACCCCTGCTCGGCCCCGGGCAGCAGCAGCTCGCCCTGGGTCTCGAACCGTCCCAGGTGCCGGCCCGCAAGCTGCACCCCGGCGACAAGGTGCTGCTGGTCAGCACCCCGGCCGGGAACGACGACCGGCCGGCCGCCGGTGTCACCCGCTTCGAGGCCACCGTCATCGACACGACGACCACCGAGAACGACGACGAGGTCGTGGTGTACGTGGCGCTCGCCGTCCGGGACGTACCGGCGGTGGCGGCGCTGGTCGCCCAGGACCGGATCGCCGTCGCCCTCACCGAGGCGGCCTGATGGCGATCATCGCGCTGGTCGCCGCCAAGGGGTCGCCGGGCGTCACCACCTCCGCGCTGGCCTGCGCGCTCACCTGGCACCGGCGGCTGGTGCTCGCCGAGTGCGACCCGGCCGGCGGGTCGGTGCTCGCCGGCTACCTCGGCGGCGCGCTCGACGGGCCCCGGGGCATCGGCGAACTGGCCGTCGGGGAGCTGCGCGACGGCAACCTGGAGACGGCGTTCTGGTCGCAGCTGGTCGACCTGGACGCCCCGAAGCGGGAACGGCTGCTGCTGCCGGGCGTCGTCGATCCCGCCCAGGCGGGCAGCGTCGTCCCGCTGTGGCAGCGGTTCGCCGACTTCTTCGCCGGGCTGGACCGCGGCGACCCCGCGTACGACGTGCTCGTCGACTGCGGACGCCTGCACGTGGCCGGCCCGCCCTGGCCGATCCTGCGCGCCGCCTCGGTGGTGCTGGTGGTCACCAACGCCCGGCTGCCCGACCTGTCCGCCACCCGCGCCCTGGTCCGGGCGATCGAGCGGGACCTCACCGAGCACCGGGTGCCCGCGGGCACCCTGCGACTGCTGCTGGTCGGCGGCGGGCACGGGCGCAGCGAGGTCAGCAAGGCCCTGCGGCTGCCGGTCATCGCACGGCTGCCGCACGACCCGCGTACCGCCGGGGTGCTGGCCCTGGGCGGCACGGTGCGGGCCGGACGGCCGCTGATGCGTGCGGCGAGCGCGCTGGAGGTGCCGGTCGGAGCGTTGCTGGACCGGCGGCGGGCCCGCCTGGCCTGGCCGGTGGCGCAGGGGGTGCCGGATGCGGTTTGAACCGGTCTCCGCCGACCCCCGCCGGCACGCGCCCACCGCGACGTCGATCGCGCCACCCCTGCTGCCGCCGAACGGCCGGCACCATCCGACGCCGGTCCCGGCACCGCCGCCGGAGGCGCCCCCGCGCCCCCGCGTGGACTTCCAGGTGGTCCGGGAGCTGCGCCGGGAACTCAGCGAACGGCTCACCCTCTGGCAGCGCGGCCGGGAGTTCGACGCCGACGCCGAGGACACCGAGCGCGCCCGGCTGGCGGTCGCGGTCGTCGCCGAGTACGCGGACGCGGTCCGCCGGGCCGGCACCCCGATGGCGGCCGGCGAGGAACGTCTCCTGCTGGACCAGGTCACCGCCGAGCTGGCCGGGCTCGGCCGGCTCCAGACGCTGCTGGTCGACGACACCATCGAGGAGGTGCACATCCTCGGCTGCGACCAGGTGCGCATCACCCGGCACGGCGGCGGCGTCGACTGGGCCGAGCCGATCGCCGACAGCGACGACGAGCTGGTGGAGATCCTCCAGGCGGCGGCCCGGCGGGCGGGCGCCACCGAACGCTCCCTGTCGACGTCGAAGCCCACTCTCGACCTGCAGCTGCCCGACGGCAGCCGCCTCGCCGCCGTGTTCCTGGTCAGCCACCGCCCGTACGCGGTGATCCGCAAGCACAACACGCTCGACGTGAGCCTGGACGACATCGCCGGCGGCCGGGGCGACCTGGACGAGATGGTCGACCCGCTGCTGCGCGACTTCCTCCGCGCGGCCCTGCGCGCCGGGCTGAACATCATGGTCGCCGGCCTGGCCGGGGCCGGGAAGACCACGGTCATCCGGGCGCTGATGAACGAGATCCCGCCGGACGAGCCGTACGTGCTGCTGGAGGAGAGCCGGGAGCTGCTGCCCGCCCGGCGGGGGCACCGGCACCGGGCGGTGATGAGCTTCGAGGCCCGGGAGGGGCACGGCGAGCGGGGGCCGGACGGCCGCCCGGCCGGCGAGGTCAGCATCGCCGATCTGATCCCGGTCTCGCTGCGGATGGGCGTGCTGCGGATCATCGTCGGCGAGGTCCGGTCCCGGGAGATCGTGCCGATGCTCCAGGCGATGACGACCAGCCGGGGCTCGATGTGCACGATCCACGCCCGGACACCGGCCGGCGTCGGCGAGCGGATCATCGAGCTGGCGCTGGCGCACGGCCGCGAGATGACGGTCGACCAGGCCCGGCGGATGGCGGGCAACGCGCTCGACCTCATCGTCTACGTCACCGTCGAGGACGAGACGGCGATCGGCGGACGCAAGCACCGTTTCGTCTCGCACGTCGAGGAGGTCATCGGCGTCGGTGACGGCAACCGGATCACCACCACCACGGTCTTCGGGCCGGGACCGGACGGCCGGGCGGCCCCCCGGCACCTGCCGGAGCGGATCCGCAACCAGCTCCTCCGGGTCGGTTACGACGCCCGGCTGCTGGGCCGGTGGATCGAGGCCGGCACCGGCGCGTGGCGACGTCCCCGGCAGACCCGGCTGGGCCGGCGGTGAGTTCCGTGGTCGACATCGAACTCGTCGCGGTCGCCTCCGGCGCCGCCTGCGTCGCCGGGCTGCTGCTGGCCGTCGTGGCGATCGTCGGCACCCGCCGGCCGGCCGGACCCCGCCCGGGTGCCGGGCCGGGACTCGCCCGGTTCTGGCGCGGTCCCGGGGCCACGCCCCGCGAGCAGCGGGCCCACCAGGCACTGCTCGTCGGCGCCGTGCTGGCCGGCGCACTGGCCCTTTTGGTCACCGGGCTGCCGGTGGTCGGCCTGCTGGTCGCCGTGGCGGTGCCGGGCACCCCCTGGCTGTTCTCCGTCGGCCGGGCCGAACAGCGGGCCATCGCCCGGATCGAGGCGGTCGGCGAGTGGACCCGCCGGCTCAAGGACGTCTCCGCGACCGGCCAGGGCCTCCAGGCCGCGATCACCGGCACCGTCGCCACCGCGCCGGAGGAGATCCAGGAGGAGGTACGGCTGCTCGCCGCCCGCCTCCAGGCCGGCTGGCTGGCCCGCCCCGCCCTGCTGGCGTTCGCCGACGAGATCGCCGACCCGGTGTGCGACCAGGTGGTGGCGGCGCTGATCCTGCACCTCACCGACCGCGGCGACCGCCTCGGCGACGTGCTCGGCTCGATCGCGTCGGCCGCCGCCGCCGAGGTCGCGACCCGGCGGGAGGTCGAGGCGAAGCGCACCCAGCCCCGGTTCGCGGTCCGGTTCCTCACCGGCATGACCCTGACCACGATCGCGTACGGCCTGCTCAACACCGACTACATCCGCCCGTACGGAACCCCCATCGGTCAGCTCGTCATGGCGCTGCTCGGCGCGGCCTTCATCGCCCTGTTGGCCTGGGTACGTGCGATGAGCCAGCCGCAGCGGCCGGCCCGCTTCCTGCCGGCCCCCGACCCGCACGAGGTGATCGCGTGAGTTGCCCTGTGTCAAGCCATCGCCGGTTGATCTTGGCTGAGCAAGTGTTGGAGGGCTCGGTGCCGGTCGGGGTTGTAGGGGGTGTTGGT
>NZ_JBEYSU010000012.1:0-171324 GCF_040704235.1 Micromonospora sp. NPDC047707 | reverse complement strand
CCTCAAAGATCGAGCGAGCTGGGCGATGGCCCGACGGTCACCGGTGCACTCGAACCAACATCAGCTCGAGTGAGACAAGGGTGCACCAATGAGCGCGCGCGCCGAGCACACCCAGGGGCACCGGACCGCCGGGCCCCGCGCCGGCACCGAGCGCGGTGCCCGCGCGGGTGGCCGGGTGTTCCGGGACCGGTGGGGCGTGCCGCACCTGCGGGCCGGCGACCCCGGCGAGCTGGCCCACGCGCAGGGCCGGGTGACCGCGTACGACCGGGCGTGGCAGCTGGAGGTCGAACGGCACCGGTCGCTCGGCGCCAGCGCCGCGTTCCTCGGCGCCGACGCGGTGCCGTGGGACCGGTTCGCCCGGCAGGCCCGCCTCGACGACACCGCCCGGCGGTGCCACGCCCGGCTCGACGAGGCCACCGCCGGCTGGGTGGCCCGGTACGTCGACGGCGTCAACGACGGCCTGGCCGCCGGCGCGGCGCGCGACCCCCGGTTCGCCGCCGTCGGCCTCACCCCCGGGCGGTGGGAGCCGTGGACCCCGCTGGCGATCTGGCTCACCCACCACGTGCTCTTCGCCGGCTTCCCCACCAAGCTCTGGCGTGAGCACGTCGCCCGGCGGCTCGGCCCGGACGCCGTGACGCTGTTCCACGCCGACGGGCCGACCAGCTCCGGCAGCAACGGCTGGCTGCTCGCCGGGGACCGCACCGCCACCGGCGCCGCGCTGCTGGCCGGCGACCCGCACCGGTACATCGAGGACCCCGGCATCTACCAGCAGATCCGGCTGGCCTGCCCGGAGTACGACGTGGTCGGCCTGGCCGTTCCCGGGGTGCCGGGCGTCGCCCACTTCGGGCACGCCGGCGACGTCGCCTGGGCGATCACCAACGCGATGGCCGACTACCAGGACCTGTACGCCGAGCGGCTGCGCCGCGACGGCGGCGGCGTCGAGGCGTACGGGCCGGACGGCTGGCGCCCCGCGCGGGCCCACACCGAGACGATCACGGTGGCCGGGGGCGACCCGGTCGACGTGGAGGTCGTCGAGACCGACCGCGGACCGGTGGTGGTCGGGGGGCCGGACGCGCCCGAGTCGATCAGCCTCCGCTACCCGCCCCGCGTCACCGGCGAGCTGGGCTTCGCCGCGCTGCCGGCGCTGCTGCGCGCCCGGACCGTCGCCGACGTGGACGCCGCCGTGGACGTGTGGGTGGAGCCGGTCAACGTCGTCCTCGCCGCGGACACCGCCGGCGGCCTGCTGCACCGCGCCGCCGGGATGGTGCCCGCGCGCCACCCCGACAACCGCCTGCGTGTGGTGCCCGGTTGGGAGCCCGGGCACGCGTGGCAGGGCTGGCACGCGATGCCCCGCGCCGAGGTGCCCGACGTCGCGGTGATGGCCAACGAACGTGGCGTCTCCACGCCACTGGGGGTGGAGTTCGCGCCCCCGTACCGGGCGCGGCGCATCCGGGACCTGCTCGACGCGTCCCCCGGCTGGACCGCCGGGCGGATGGCCGAGGTGCACACCGACACGTACGCGGCCGCCGCCGGGTCGCTGCTCGCGATCCTGTCCGACCTGGACGGTCTGCCGCCGGAGGCGGCCGCGCTGCGGGACCGGCTGCTGCGCTGGGACCGCCGGATGGCCGCCGACAGCGGGGACGCGGGCGCGTACGCCGCCGTGCGGGCCGCCCTGGTGCGGCGGATCGCCGCCCACCCGGCCCTCGCGGCGCTCGCCGAGCCACCGGCGTACCCGGAGCTGTTCGCGCCCTGGCTGGCGCTGACGCCGCGGGTGGGGGCAGCGCTCGGCGCGCTCCTGGCCCCGGGGGTGCTGCCCGGGGCGGACGCGGCGGCGCTCGCCCGGGAGGCGCTCGTGGAGGTCGCCGGCGGCGACCTGGACCCGGCCGTCGGCGGCGCGGGCGCCCGCTGGGGCGCCCGGCACCGGCTCGCCCCGTGGCGGGCCCTGCCCGACGCCGGCCCGGACGGCGGGCCGGAGCTGGGCGGGGACCACGACTGCGTGCTCGCGACCTCCAGCGTGCCCGGGGTCACCGACCGGTGCCTGCGCGGGCCGGCGGCGCGGTACGCGTGGGACCTGGCGCGGCGCGAGGACAGCCGGTGGGTCGTGCCGCTCGGCGCCGACGGGGTGCCCGGCGCGGCGCACCACACCGACCAGCTCGCGGCGTGGCAGCACGGGGAGCTGCTGCCGGTGGTCACGAACTGGGACGACCTCACCGAGGAGCGGGATGGGTGACGCCGTGTTCGGACGGGATGTCGCGGGGTTCGGTCGCGTCGAGCTGCGGCCGGTGGAGCCGGACCGTGACGCGGACCTGATCCACGGCTGGGTCAGCCAGGAACGGGCCCGCTTCTGGGGGATGCGCGACGCCGGCCGGGACCGGGTGGCGGAGATCTACCGGTACCTGGACTCCCTCCCCACCCACCACGCCTGGCTGGCGCACCGGGGCGGGCGGCCGGCGGCGCTGTTCCAGACGTACGAGCCGGCCGCCGACCCGGTCGGCGAGGTGTACGACGTCCGGCCCGGCGACCACGGCGTGCACCTGCTGATCGGCCCGCCGGCCCACCCCGAGCCCGGCTTCACCGGCCACCTGCTCGGGGTGCTGGTCGCGTTCGTGTTCGCCGACCCGGCGCACCGGCGGATCGTCGCCGAGCCGGACGCCCGCAACGACCGGGCGGTGGCCCGCCTGCGTCGCAGCGGGTTCGTGGCGGGTCCGCTGGTCGACCTGCCGGACAAGCGGGCCCGGCTGATGTTCCTCGACCGCGGGACGGCCGCTCAGCCGGCGCAGCGGTCGGAGAGCGCGTAGCGCACCAGCGCGACGTCGCCGATCTGGCGGACCTCGGCGACGCGGGCGCGGCGACCGGCGTGCCAGGGGAAGCAGCCGTCGCCGCCGAAGCGCGGGGCGCGGCTGTCGCCCACGAAGAAGGGCGCGACCACCAGGTGCAGCTCGTCGGCGAGACCGGCGGTGAGGAACTGGGCGTGCACGCTCGCGCCGCCCTCCACCATCAACCGGCGTACGCCCCGGGCGGCGAGGTCCCCCAGCGCCCGGGTCAGGTCGACCGGCTCCCCGGCGTCGACCACGGTGGCCCGGTCGCCGAGGCGCTCGCGGGTCTTCTCGACCGCCGAGGTCGCGCAGTAGATGAACCGGTCGGTGTCACCGACGGTGAAGAACCGGGCCTCCGGGTCGAGGTCGCCGCAGCCGGTGAGCGTCACCCGCACCGGCGAGGCCGGCAGACCCCGGGCGACCCGGTCGGCGCGGCGGGCGGCGGAGCGCACCAGCAGGCGCGGGTCGTCCCGGCGGACCGTGCCCGCGCCGACCAGGATCGCGTCGCACCCGGCCCGCACCTCGTCGATCCGGTCCAGGTCGGCCTCGTTGGACAGCACCAACCGCTGGCCGGTGGCGTCGTCGATGTAGCCGTCGATCGAGGCGGCGCAGCTGAGCAGGACGTACGGCCGCTCAGTCATGGACGAGAGGTAGGTCGAGGGCGTGGTCGCCGCGGGTCACCTTCGCGGCCAGGTAGCCGGCGTTCGCCGGGGAGAGGTACACGCCCGTGGGCACCCGCTCGGTGATGGTGACCCCGAGCCGGTGCAGCTGGGCGGCCTTGTCCGGGTTGTTGCTGAGCAGGGCGACCTGCTCCACGCCGAGCGCGGCGAGCATCTGCGCCGCCACCGTGTAGTCCCGCTCGTCCTCGCGGTGGCCGAGCGCGAGGTTCGCGTCGTACGTGTCGAGGCCGGCCTCCTGGAGCGCGTACGCCTCCAGCTTCGCGTACAGGCCGATGCCGCGGCCCTCCTGCCGCAGGTAGAGCAGGTACCCGCCGCTGTCGGCGATCCGCTCGACGGCCTCCCGCAACTGGGGACCGCAGTCGCAGCGCTGGCTGCCGAACACGTCCCCGGTGAGGCACTCGCTGTGCGGGCGGACCAGCGGCACGGGCCGGCGCGTGCCCGCCGGGTCGAGGGGGTGGGCCCGGTCGCCGAGCCCGAACGCCAGGTGCTCCCGCCCGTCGGCCAGGCCCTCGAAGGAGAAGACCCGCGCCGTGGTGGTGTACCCGTCGGGGAAGCGCAGCGGGACGGTGACCTCGGTACGGATCGTGGTGGCGGGCGGTGCGGAATGCATCGGACTCCTTGTCAGACGGTGCCGGCCGGCACGCGGACACGACGGGCCACCAGGACGGCGGCACCGGGAAGGCTCGCGACGAGCACCAGGGCTCCGTACACCATCGCCGTCGAGACGCCCTCGGCGGCGGAGAGGCCGGCGGCGCCGAACGCCCACGCGGCCACGCCCTCGCGGGGCCCGAAGCCGGCGACGTTCGCCGGCACCCCCATCGCGAGCAGCGCCAGCAGCGTCAACGGCACCAGCAGGGACAGCGGCGCGGTGGAGCCGGCGGTGCGGGCGGCGAGCACGAACGTCGCCAGGTGACCGGCGACCGCGAGCGCGGAGGCGAGCAGCACCCCACACCAGGTGCGGCGGGCCAGCAGCCCGGCACGGACGTCGGCGACCGCGGCGCCGAGCGCCCGCGCGAAGCGGGACGGCTTGGCCACCGGCAGCGCCCGGGCCAGCAGGAACACGCCGAGCCCGAGCGCGGCGAGGGTCGCCGCCACCGCCGGCAGGTACGGCCGGACCGGGGACGGGAACGCGGCGAGCACCACCACCGCCACCGCGGCGAGCACGACCTGTCCGGCGGTTCGCTCCCACACGACGGCACGGATACCCCGCCCGACGTCGCCGGAATCCCGCCCGTGGCGAACCGCGCGGTGCACGTCGCCGAGGATCCCGCCGGGGAGCGTCGCGTTGAGGAACACCGCCCGGTAGCAGTGCGCCACGGCGGTTCGCAGCGGCAGCCGGACCCCGAGCCCGCCGGCGACCAGGCTCCACCGCCACGCGCAGCACACCGTGGTGAGCACGCCGATGGCCAGCGCCGCCGCCAGCGCGGGGGCGTCGATCAGGCGCAGCCCGTCGAGGAACGGGCCGGCGCCGACCCAGCAGAGGAGCCCGCCGAGCATGCCGACACCGCCCAGCGTCCGGACCCATGCCAGGGCCCGCCCCGAGACCCTCCGGCCCGCCGCGGGTGCGGTGGTCACCGCCGTGTCCATCCGGACCTCCCTCACGATCTTTCCCGTGGGTAGGCACGTACGGCGACGCTCACGGGTTCACCGTAGGCAGGGCGAGCAGGTCGCGGTGGTCGATCAGAACGGTCAGCCGGCCGGCCGCGACGGCGGCGCGCCGGCTCCGCGCGTACGCCCCGACCGGGCCGATCAGCTCCGGCCGCTGCTCGCAGGCCGCGTCGAGCCAGCCGGCGAACCACTCCGCGAACAGGTCCGGTTCCTTCGGGCCGAGCCGCCACGGGCTGGGCCGGAGCACGACGTCGGCGCCGTGCCGGACGAACGCGGCGGCCGCCACGTCGACGGCGTCCGGCCCGAGCAGGGCACGGCCGCCGACGGTACGGCGCTGGTGCTCGTCGAACGCCTCCGCGATCTCGGCGTCGAGGGCGTCGACCGGATCGAACCGCACCCGGCCGACGACGGACAGGGCGAACAGGGCCGGCCGGCCGGCGCAGGCGGCGACGACCCGCTCGACCTCGTCGGCGGTGAGCATGTCCAGCAGCGCGGACGCGGTGACCAGGGAGGCGCCGGCCAGGTCGGCGGCGGTGAGCCGGGTCAGGTCACCGGGGCGGGTCTCGACGGTCACCGGGGCACCGTCGGCGGCGGCCGCGGGCAGGTCGGCGGCGGCGCGGGCGAGCAGGCCGGCGTCGGCGTCGTGCAGGATCCAGTGCTGCGGACCGGGCAGCCGCGGGGCGAGCCAGCGGCCCATCGACCCGGTGCCGCAGCCGAGGTCGTGCACGACCAGCGGGGTGCCGGTGAGCCGGGACCGCACCCGGTCGACGAGGTCCGTGGCGCGGGCCGCCGCGTCGGCGGGCTCGCGCAGGGTGAGCCAGTCCGCGAAGCCCGCGGGCAGGTCGACGGTCATGCCGCTCCTTCCAGCGCCGTCGCCAGCGCGGTGGTCGTCGTCGTCCAGTCGTCGAGGGCGGCCCGCCGCTCGCGGGCGGCCCGGCGCAGGCGTCCGCGCAGCGCCGGGTCGGTGAGCCAGCGCCGCAGCACGCCGGCCAGGGCGGCCGGGTCACCGGGGGGCACGAGCAGCCCCGGCGGGGTGCCGTCCGGGGCGCGGCCCAGGGTGTCGGGCAGCCCGCCGGCCGCGGTCGCCAGCACCGGTACGCCACGGGCGAGGGCCTCGGTGACCGCCATGCCGTACGTCTCGATCCGCGACGGCAGCACCAGCAGGTCGGCCGCCGCGTACGCGGCGTCCAGTTCGGCCCCGGGGTACGGGCCGGCCAGGTGCACCCGCCCGGTGAGACCCTGGTCGGCGACGCGCCGCCGCAGCCGGTCGACGAACACCGGGTCCCGGGTGAGCGACCCGGCGCAGACGCAGCGCCAGGGCAGGTCGGCGACCCGGGCGAGCGCGTCGACCAGGGTGTCGTGTCCCTTGAGCGGGCTGACCGCCGCGACGCAGAGCAGTTCCCCGCCGGTCGTCGAGCCGGCCGCCGGGGGTGCCGGGTCGACGCCGGGCGCGGCGACGTGGATCCGCCCGGCGGGCAGCGCGTACCGGTCGATGAGCCACCGCCGCGTCCAGCCGCTGGTGGTGACGACCGCCGCCGCGCACGCCAGTGCCGCGCGCTCGGCGTCGTGGTCCAGCGGCAGGTGCACGAGCACGACCGGGCGCAGCCGTCCGGCACGCGGCGCGAGGATCTCGGGCACGGCCGAGGCGACCAGGCCGTCGAGCAGGGTGACCGCCCCGTCGGGCAGCGCGTCGAGCACCCGGGCGAGACCGGCCCGGTCGGCCGGCTCCGGGTCCGGCCAGCGACCGGGTACCGGGTGCTCGTGCACGGTCCACCCGGCGGCGGCCAGGCCGTCGAGGACGCGCCGGTCGTACCGGTTGCCTCCGCTCGGTGTGGCCGGGTCGTCGATGTCGCCGGGCAGCACCGCGTGGACGGTGCCCGTCACAGCGCCCGTTCGTAGCTGGCCCACGCCACGTGCGACTCGTGCAGGGTCACGGTGATCCCGGCCAGGCCACGCGCACCCTCGCCGAGGTCACCGGCGTGCGCCGCCTCGGCGAGCCGGTCGGCGACGGTGCGGGCGAGCACCTCGGTGGTGGTGTTCACGCCCGCGAACGCCGGCTCGTCGTCGAGGTTGCGGTAGGTCAGTTCGCCCAGCACCGCGCGCAGCCGGTCGGTGGCCCGTCCGATGTCGACCACGATGCCGTCGGCGTCGAGGCCGGCGCGGCGGAAGGTGGCGTCGACGACGAAGGTGGCGCCGTGCAGGCGCTGGGCCGGACCGAACACCTCACCCCGGAAGCTGTGGGCGATCATCATGTGGTCACGGACGGTAACGCTGAACACGATTGGTCCTCTCCGTCGTAGGTGATGAGGTGGCACAGGGCCGGCAGCCGCCCGGCGGCGAGCCGGGGCAGCACGTCGGGCAGGTCGGCGAAGCGGGACTCCCCGGTGAGCAGCACGTCGAACACCGGATCGGCGAGCAGGTCCAGCGCCAGCGCGAGCCGGTCGGGGTAGCTGCGGCTGCTCCGCCGGGCCGGCGCGATCCGGCCCACCTGGCTGCTGCGCAGGGTGAGCCGCCCGGAGTGGAACTCGCCGCCCAGCGGGAGGGTCACCTCGCGGTCGCCGTACCAGCTCAGCTCCAGCACCGTGCCCTCCGGCGCCACCAGCTCCAGGCAGCGCCGCAGGCCGGCGGAGGTGGCGCTGGCGTGCACCACCAGGTCGCGTCCGCCCGCCGCGTCGGCCGGCGCGGCGAACTCGACGCCGAGGGCCGCGGCCAGCGCCGCCCGCGCCGGGTCGACGTCGACGAGCTGCACCCGTACCCCGGGGAAGCGCGCCGCCAGGGCCGCGACGGTGGCACCGACCATGCCGGCGCCGACCACGGTTATCCGGTCGCCGACCAGCGGCGGCGCGTCCCACAGCGCGTTCACCGCGGTCTCCACCGTGCCGGCCAGCACCGCGCGGGCCGCCGGAACGCCGTCGGGTACGACCGCCACCGCGTCGGCCGGGACCACGTACGCGGTCTGGTGCGGGTGCAGGCAGAACACGGTGCGCCCGCGCAGATCCTCCGGCCCCTCCTCGACCACGCCCACGCTGAGGTAGCCGTACTTGACCGGCGCCGGGAAGTCTCCCTCCTGGAACGGGGCGCGCATCGCCGCGTACTGGCCGGTGGGGACGCCGCCGGTGAACACCAGCGTCTCGGTGCCGCGGCTCACGCCGGAGTACCGCGCCCGGACGAGCACCTCGCCGGGGCCGGGGGCGGGCAGCGGCGCCGGCCGGATCTCCCCCTGGCCGGGTGTCCGCAGCCAGAAGGCCCGGGCCGTCCGTGTCACCGGCTGCTCCTTTCCGCGTCCGGGCGAACCGGACCGTCGTTTCGTGCGTACTACCCAGTCAGGGAGTTGTCGATCATAGACACGGAGGCACGGTGGCCACGGTTCGAAACGGTCCGCTGATCGGGCTGGGCGTCCAGATTGTCCTGCTGGCCGGGCTCGCCGGGACGGTCGGTCTCGGCCCCACCGGCTGGTTCGCCGGCCTCGGGTACGGGCTGGCGGTGTGCCTGGCGCTGCTCGTGGGCCTGCACCGGGCGGGGGTGACCGCTCTCGGGCCGGCCGACCGGGTGACCCTGGGCCGGGCGGTGCTCGTCGGCGCGGTCACCGCGCTGGTCGCCGACGGGTTCGCCGGCCGGCCGGTGCCGATCGGGCTGTTCACCGTCCTCACCGCGGTGGCCCTCGCGTTGGACGCCGTGGACGGGTACGTGGCCCGGCGCACCGGCACGGCCAGCGCGCTCGGCGCCCGGTTCGACATGGAGATCGACAGCATCCTCGTCGCCGTGCTCAGCCTGCACGTGGCGCCGGCGGTCGGGGTCTGGGTGCTCGCCCTCGGCGCGATGCGGTACCTGTTCGTCGCCGCCGGCTGGGCGCTGCCCTGGCTGTGCCGGCCGCTGCCACCCCGGTACTGGCGCAAGGTCACCGCGGCGGCGCTGGGCGTGCTGCTGCTGGTCGCCGCGTCGCGGGTGCTGCCGCCGCCGGCCGCGGTGGCGCTGCTCGTCGGGGCGCTGGCGCTCCAGGTGGAGTCGTTCGGTCGGGACGTGCTCTGGCTGTGGCGGCGCCGCTCCGCGCCGGTCCCCACGCCGGCCACGGCACCCGTCGGGCAGCCCGCGCTGCCGGTCGCCGGCGCGCCGCTGCCGGGCGTGCCGGTGGGCGCGGGCCGGCCGGCGGCGCGCCGGGAACTCGTCGCCGTCCACGACTGACCGGGGAGCACCGTGCAGAACGACGAGAACACCGCGCGGCCTGATGAGAGCGTTGCGCGGCCCGACGGGAGCACCGTCCCGGTCGACGAGCCGGGCTCGGGGCGTACCCCGGGGCAGGTGGACCGGCCGGCGCGGTGGCGGCGGTACGCGGGGTGGCTGGCCACCGCGGTGGCCGTGGCGCTGGTGCTGGTCGCCCTGGGCGCGCCGCACCGGCCGGGCCACCTGACGCCCGCCGCGCTGGTCCGGATCCCCCTGGAGGGTCTGGTGCTGGCGGCGGTCCTGCTCGCCCTGCCCACCCGGGCCCGCCGCCCGGTGGCGACGCTGGCCGGGGTGGCGCTCGGGCTGCTGGTGGTCCTCAAGGCCGCCGACCTCGGCTTCGGCTCGGCGCTCGGCCGGCCGTTCGACCTGGTGCTCGACTGGGCGCTGCTCGACGAGGCGTTCACCTTCGTGAGCGGTTCGGTCGGGCGGGCCGGCGCCGTCGCCGCCGCCGTCGGCGCCGTGCTGCTGGCCGTCGGGCTGCTCGCCACCCTGACCTGGGCGACCCGGCGGCTGTGCCGCCTGCTGGCCGGCCACCCGGACCGGTCCCGCCGCGCGCTGGCGGCGCTGGTGGTGCTCTGGCTCGTCGGCGCCGCCGCCGGGGTGCGGATCGCGCCGGCCGGGCCGGTGGCCGACGCCTCCGCGACCGTGCTGGTCAACGCGCACGCCCTGCAGGTGCAGGCGCGGCTGCGCGACCGGGCGGTGTTCGCCGGTGAGGTCGACGCCGACCCGTACGGCGACGCGCCCGGCGACCGGCTGCTCACCGCGCTGCGCGGGAAGGACGTGCTGGTCGCCTTCGTCGAGAGCTACGGGCGCGACGCGGTGCAGGAGGAGGAGTTCGCCAACGTCGGCGTGGTGCTCGACCAGGGGCAACGTCGGCTGTCCGCGGCCGGCTACGGCACCCGCAGCGCGTTCCTCACCTCGCCCACCACCGGCGGCGGCAGCTGGCTGGCCCACGCCACGTTGCTCTCCGGCCTGTGGATCGACAACGACCAACGCCACCGTACGCTGCTGGCCAGCGACCGCAGCACCCTCGGCACCGCCTTCCAGCGGGCCGGCTGGCGGACGGTCGGCGTGATGCCGGCGGCCAACCAGGCGTGGCCCGAGGGGGCGTTCTACGACTACGAGCAGTTCTACGACGAGCACAGCCTCGGCTACCGGGGCCCGCGGTTCAGCTTCGCCCCGATGCCCGACCAGTACACCCTGTCGGTGTTCCACCAGCGGGAACGCACCGCCACGGACCGGCGGCCGGTGATGGCCGAGCTGGCCCTGATCTCCAGCCACTCCCCCTGGACGCACATCCCCCGGCTGCTGGACTGGAACGCGCTCGGCGACGGCAGCGTGTTCCGCGACGCCACCGAGCGCAGCTCGTCCAAGCAGCCCCGGCTGGGTTACCGGCGGTCGATCGAGTACACGCTGGGCGCCCTCACCTCGTACGTCCAGCGGTACGGCGGCGACAACCTGGTGCTGATCGTGGTCGGTGACCACCAGCCCGCGCCGATCGTCACCGGCCCGGACGCCAGCCAGGACGTGCCGATCCACCTCATCACGCGGGACCGGGCGGTGCTCGACCGGATCGCCGGCTGGAACTGGCAGGACGGCCTACGGCCGGGACCCGACGCGCCGGTGTGGCGGATGGACACCTTCCGGGACCGCTTCCTCACCACGTTCTCCCCCGGCCTCGACCCGCGCGCCGCGGCGGCCGGCCCGCCCGGCTGATCCCGGCGCCGGCCCCGTCGTCACCGTCAGGGGCGGCGGAGGACGGCGAACCGGCGGCCGTCCCGGTCGGTCACCTCGTGCACCGCGAGGCCGACCGCGGCGGCCACCGTCGGCAGCGCCCGCTCGTCGAGCCGGGCCCACCGGAACCACGGGCCCCGCCGGGACACGCCGTCGACCGTCCGGTACGCGAGGTGGCTGACGCCGCGCCACAGGCCGGGGCCGGCCGGTTCCACCTCCACCACGACGGTGCCGCGCGGGCGGAGGAGGTCCCGGCAGCGGCGCAGCAGGGCGACCGGGTCGCCGCCGATGCCGATGTTGCCGTCGATCAGCAGCGCGTGCGCCCAGCGCCCCTCGCCGGGCAGCGGGTCGAACACGTCCCGGCGCAGCGCGACCGCGCCGCGGGCCCGGGTACGGCGGACGGCCTCGGCGCACACGTCGAGCCCGACGGCCGTCACACCGGCCTCCACCAGCGCGCGGGTGACCCGGCCCGGCCCGCAGCCGACATCCAGGGTGGGGCCGGCGCAGCGGCGCAGGACCGCCCGCAGCGCCGGCTCCGCCGCCGCGTGCCAGCGGTCGACCGGCAGGCGGGTCCGCCGCCCGTGGGTGTCGACCAGCCAGTGCGTCCCGGTCGGGGTGGTGAGCGCCGCCGCGAATCCGGCGGCGTCCGGGTCGGTGGCGAGGGCGGTCACCGCCGTGTCCCGACCGTCTCCGGGTCCGGCCGGACGGCGTGGACCTGCCGCGCGAACCGGCTGCCCGGCAGCATCGCCGCCACGGCCAGCGCGTCGGTCCACTCGTCGACGTCCCGGAGCACCGGCAGCGGCTGAACGCGCAGGCGGCGCGCGGCCAGTGCCTCGACGGTGCGTCGCCCGGTCAGCGGGGTGGACATGGGTACGTCCCGCAGGGCGGTCGCGTGTCGGGGTTCGCGCAGGCCCAGGCTCCACCAGCCACCGTCGACCGCGGGGCCGAGCAGCGCGTCCGCGCCGGCCAGGCGCCGCGCCGCCGCGCCGAGCAGGACCGGGGACACCTGCGGCGTGTCCATGCCGATCTGGAGCACCGGCCGGCCGGGGTACGCGGCCGCGACGTCCGCGTACGCGGCGGCGAGCCGGTCGCCCAGCCCGGCGCCACGCTGCGGCAGGACCGTCCAGCCGGTGACGGCGGTCCGCAGCGCGTCGGCGGCCACGCCGTCGGCGAGCCGCCCGTGCAGGGCGAGCACCGGGGTCACGCCGGGGGTCGCCGCGACCGCGGCGAGCGTGTCGCGCAGCGCGGCGGCGGCGACCCGGGCCGCCTGGTCGGGGGTGGCGGGCGGGCACAGCCGGGTCTTCACCGCGCCCGGCACCGGCGCCTTCGCCACGACCAGCAGGACGGTCACCGGGTGCCGCCCATGCTGCGCAGCACGCCGGCGAAGTCGCGGGTCGCCCGCAGGGTGCCGCGCACGGAGCCGGAGACCTTCGAGCGGGTGCCGGCGGCGCGCGGCGCGTACGTGACATCCAGTTCCCGGATGCGCCAACCCGCGGCGGCCGCCCGGACCAGCAGTTCGAGCGGGTAGCCGAAGGCCCGGTCGGTGACGCCGAGGCCGAGCAGCGCCTCGCGCCGCGCCACCCGGATCGGGCTCAGGTCGCGCAGCGGGACGCCACGCTGGCGCAGCAGCGCCGCGATCAGCGCGGTGCCGGCGCGGGCGTGCCACGGCCAGGCGGACGCCGACACGGGCCGGCGGCGGCCCACCGCGAGGTCGGCCGAGCCGTCCGCCACCGGGGCCACCAGGGCCGGCAGCTCCGCCGGGTCGAACGAACCGTCCGCGTCCAGGACGCACACCAGCTCGGTCTCGGCGGCGAGGAGCCCGGTGTGGACGGCGGCGCCGTAGCCGCGGCGGGGTTCGTGCACCACCCGGGCGCCGAGCCGGGCGGCCACCTCGGGCGACCCGTCCCGCGACCCGTTGTCCACCACGAGCGCCCGGTACCCGGGCGGCAGCGCGGCGAGGACGCCCGGCAGCGCCGCAGCCTCGTCCAGGCACGGCAGGACCACGTCGATCTGTGTGGACATGCCTCGACGCTAGGGCGGCGGCGGACCCGCGGCGGCCGGAACGTGCTTACAGATCGCTTACCGGGGGACAGATTCTTACCGACCGGTGACGGGACGCCGCTTCGCCTGCGCCACCGCGTCGCAGCCCGTACCGTGCGGTCGTTGTGACGTCCACACCGACACGAACCGCCGCCGCCCCCGCGGCGCCCGCCCGCCGAGGCCGCGCCGACCTGGTGGTGCTCGCCGTGGAGGCGGCGCTGCTGGCGGCCGCCGTGGTGGTGGGCGCGGTGCTCAACGCCCGGGGTTCGGGCCTGCACGCGGACGCCGCTCCGGCCTACGCCACCTGGCGTCCGCACGTCGGCTGGGGTACGCCGGCGGTGGTGCTGGTCGCCGTGGTGGTGCTGGTCTGGGGTGTTCCGTGGGCGCGGACCGCCCGCTGGGGCCGGCTGCTCCTCGCCGGCTGGCTGGCCTCGGTGGCGTGGACGCTCGCGCTGGCCCTGGTGGACGGCTGGTCGGCCGGTCTCGCCGAGCGGCTGACCACGCAGGCGGAGTACCTGCACGAGGTGCCCCGGATCACCGACGTGTCCGCCGTGCTGGCCGGTTTCACCGGGCGGATCCTCGATTTCCAGCCGGACTCGTGGTCGACGCACACGGCCGGGCACCCGCCCGGGGCGCTGCTGGTCTTCGTGTGGCTCGACCGGGTCGGGCTGGGCGGCGGCGCGGCGGCCGGCCTGGTGTGCGTCCTGGCCGGCGCGACGGTTGCGGTGTCGGTGCCGGTGACCCTGCGGGCGCTGGGTGCCGACGGCGCCGCCCGGGCCCTGGTGCCGTTCCTGGTGCTGCTGCCGGGCGCGGTCTGGGTGGGGGCGTCGGCGGACGGGCTGTTCGCCGGGGTGGTGGCCGCCGGCCTGGCGCTGCTCGCGACCGGCGGCCGGTGGACGGCCTTCGCCGGCGGGCTCGTGCTGGGCTTCGCGCTGCACCTGTCGTACGGGTTCGTGCTGGTCGGGTTGCTGGCGGTGGCCGTGCTGGCGGTGCGGGCCCGGGACGGGTGGGCAGCGCTGGCCGCCGCCCTCGCCGGGGTCGCCGCCGTCGTGGTGGCGTTCACCACCGCCGGGTTCTGGTGGTGGGACGGCTACCGCCTGGTGGTCGAGCGCTACTACCAGGGGTGGGCGGCCGATCGCCCGTACGGCTACTGGGTGTGGGCGAACCTGGCCGCGCTGCTGCTGTCCGCCGGGCCGGCGGTGGGGCCGGCGCTGCGCCGGGCGCTGGTGGCCGCCGTCGGGCCGGTTCGTGGCGCGCTCGCGCGGCTCGCGGCCGGGTCGGCCGACGGCGGGGTGATCGCCGGGCCGGCGGGGCGGATCGGGCGTGCCGCGCGGTGGTGGTCGGCGATGGCGGGTGCCGTCCGGGGCGCGGGACCGGTCGTCGTGCTCCCGGTGGCCGCGGCGCTGGCGGTCGTGGCGGCGGACCTGTCCGGGCTGAGCAAGGCGGAGGTGGAGCGGATCTGGCTGCCGTTCGCGGTGTGGCTGCTGGTGGCCGTCGCGCACCTGCCGGCACGTACCCACCGGTGGTGGCTCGCCGGGCAGGCCGTGACCGCCGTGGCGGTCAACCACCTGCTGTTCACGGTCAGCTGACGGTCGCGGCGTCCGGCGGTGTGCGCCGGCTGCGACAGCGCAGGATGCGCCATGCCGTGCCGGCGCCCCGCCCGGGCATCGCGCCGGCCGGTCAGGCCGGCAGGGCGGACGGCTCCGCCGCCACGGCGGGCTCGGACGGGGCGGCCGGGGACGGCCCACCGGCGGGCACGGCGGCCGGTTCCCGCAGCGGGTCGCGGGCGAACGCGGCGACGCCCTCGGCGAAGCCGACCCGGGCGGTGTAGCCGAGGAGGTCGGCGGCGCGGCGCGGGTCGGCGACGACGTGGCGGACGTCGGCGGCGCGGGCACCGCCGACCACGAGGGGCGCGGGACCGCCCATCGCCGCGGCGAGGGTGGTCGCGAGTTCGCCGACGGTGTGCGGCTCGCCGGAGCAGACGTTGACCGGCACCAGGCCCTCCGGCGCCGGGGCGGTCAGCGCCAGCAGGTTGGCCCGCGCCACGTCGGTGACGTGCACGAAGTCGCGGCGCTGGCGGCCGTCCTCCAGCACGCGGGGCGCCCGCCCGGCCGCCAGCGCCGAGCGGAAGATCGAGGCCACGCCCGCGTACGGGGTGTCGCGGGGCATCCGGGGGCCGTAGACGTTGTGGTAGCGCAGCGCCCACACCCCGCCGCCGGTCTGCCGGGCCCAGGCGGCGGCCAGGTGCTCCTGCGCCAGCTTGGTGGCCGCGTACGTGCTGCGGGGATCGAGGGGCGCGTCCTCCGGCACCAGGGCCGGGGTGAGTGGACGGTGGCAGGCGGGGCAGGTCGGGTCGTACCGGCCGGCGGCCAGGTCGGCGGGGCGGCGCGGAGCGGGGCGGACGACGCCGTGGGCGGCGCACCGGTACGTCCCCTCCCCGTAGACGACCATCGAACTGGCCAGCACGAGCCGGGTCACGCCGGCCCGATGCATGGCGGCGAGCAGCACGGCGGTGCCGTGGTCGTTGTGGCTGGCGTACGCCGGGGCGTCGGACGGGTCGAGGCCGTGCCCGACCATGGCGGCCTGGTGGCAGACGGCGTCCACGTCGCGCAGCAGCCGGTCCAGCAGCGCCGCGTCGCGGACGTCGCCGACCACCGGCCGGTGCGTCCGGGACCAGACCGGCAGCCCGGCCCCGTGCGCCTGCGGGAGCAGCGCGTCCAGGCCGACCACGTCGTACCCCTCGGCGACCGCCAGGTCGACGACGTGCGACCCGACGAAGCCGGCCGCGCCGGTGACGAGTATGCGCATTCCGGTCACGCTAGGCCGGCCGGGCGCGGCGGCCCGGGTGTTCGGCCGGACCGTCACGACTTCGTAAGACCGACCCACCGGACGGGGGACCCGCGTCGGCGCGTAAGCGGCTCGTAATGCCGCAACCGGGGCCGGGCCGTCCGCGCCCGGTCTAGCGTCGCGGTGGAGACCCGGCCACAGTGAGGAGCGCCCATGCCCGGGGACGGTGACGGCAGGCCCGCCGGCGAGCGGGGGTACGGCTTTCCCGCGCCGCTGTGGCGTGCCCTCGCCCGGCACCGGCCGCCCGGCGCCGGGGCCGCGACGCGGGGCTGGCGCAGCCCGCTGCGCGGGCCGTGGCTGACGGCCGTGTACGGCGCCGTGCTGCTCGTCGGGCTGCCCCTGGTGTTCCTCACCGGGCTGCTCGATTACCTCGCCTACGGGCCGCAGTTCGGGCAGGCGTTCCCGCGCGACGTGGGCTGGCTGCGGCTGCCCCAGGTCGACTGGCCCACCCGGCCGTCCTGGCTGTTCCGGGTCACCCAGGGGCTGCACGTGACCCTCGGGATCATGCTGATCCCGGTGGTGCTGGCCAAGCTGTGGTCGGTGATCCCGAAGCTGTTCGACTGGCCGCCCGCCCGCTCGGTGGCGCAGGTCCTCGAACGGCTCTCCCTGCTCCTGCTGGTCGGCGGGATCCTCTTCGAGATCGCCACCGGCCTGCTCAACATCCATTACGCGTACCTGTTCGGTTTCGACTTCTACACCGCGCACTACTTCGGCGCGTGGGTGTTCGTCGCGGCCCTGGTGGCGCACGTGTCGCTCAAGTTGCCGAGGATGCTCTCCGCGCTGCGGTCCCGGCGGCCGGCCGACGAGGCGCGGACCGGCACGGCGGCCACCCGGCCGGAGCCACCCGACCCGGACGGCCTGGTGGCCCCGGCGCCCGGCCCGGCGACGGTCAGCCGGCGCGGCGCGGTCGCCCTCGTCGGCGGGGGCGCGCTGCTGCTCGGCGCGCTGACCGTCGGGCAGAGCCTGGACGGCCCGCTGCGGCGCACCGCGCTGCTGCTGCCCCGGGGGCAGGGCTTGGGGAGCGGCCCGAACAGCTTCCCGGTCAACCGCACCGCCGCGGCGGCCGGCATCTCCGCCGAGGACGCCGGCCCGAGCTGGCGGCTGTCCCTGCGCGGTGGTGGCCGCGAGGTCACCCTGGACCGGCCGGCCCTGCTCGCCATGGCCCAGCACACCGCGCGCCTGCCGATCGCCTGTGTGGAAGGGTGGTCCACCCTGCAGACCTGGACCGGTGTGCCGTTGCGGGACCTCGCCGCACTGGTCGGGGTGACCGACCCGGCCGCCGCGCACGTCCGCAGCTTGGAGCAGGGCGGCCTGTTCGACCAGGCCACGCTCCAGGCCAACCAGGTCCTCGACGGGGACTCGCTGCTGGCGCTGCGGGTCAACGGCGTGGACCTGTCCGCCGACCACGGGTACCCGGCCCGGGTCATCGTGCCGGCCCTGCCCGGGGTGCACTGCACCAAGTGGGTCGCCGCCATCGACTTCCGGACCGATGGCTGAGCGGGTGGCGCGGCTCCGCGCGGCGTACGGGGCCGGGGCGCGGCACCTGCTGGTGCTGCTGGCCTGCTTCGCGGTCACCGGCTGGGTGGCGCTGCGGCTGGCCGGCGAGGCGGACGCGGTGCGGATGCTGATCTGGTTCCTCGGCGCCGTCGTGGCCCACGACCTGGTGCTGTTCCCGGTCTACGCCACGGTGGACCGGGCGCTGCGGCGGGTCGTCGGGGCGCGCCGCCGTGCCCTGCTCAACCACGTCCGCGTCCCCGCCCTCGCCTCGGCGCTGGTGTTCCTCGTGTACCTGCCCGGGATCCTCGGCCTCGGCGGCACCACCTACCGGTCGGCGACCGGCCGGGAACCGACCCCGCTGCTCGGCCGTTGGCTGGCCCTGAGCGCGGCGTTCTTCCTGCTCAGCGCCGCCGCGTACGTGGTCACCAGCCGCCGGCGGCGGTAGGGCGCCCAGGGGACGGCCGGCGGCATCCCCCGTGCGCGCCGGGCGGGTCGGCCGCCCGCTGCCGGGTCAGTCGCCGGCCGCGGCCTCGCGAACCAGTCGGCGCGCCTCGTGCCACCGAACGCCGGTGGCCCGCAACAGGTCGTTGGCGATGGTCCGCAGCTGGGAGACCACGATCGTGCCGGAGAACCCGATGTCCTGCCGGCACGCTTCGCCAGCGTGCCGTACCGCCCGCAGCACCCGTTCCCGGGCCCGCACCGGCTCCTCCCCGGCCAGGAACTCGCGGTGCAGCAGCCGCAGCGCCTCCCCGTACTGCTCGACCGCGGCGGGCAGGTCCGGCGGCACCGGTTCGGCGTCGCGCAGGGTCGTGCCGACCCGGCGAACCAGCGTCCGGCTGTTGCGGAACGCCCGCTCCATGTGCTTGACGGCGTGACGGTAGGCGCGCACGGTCCGGCGGCGGCGCCAGCGTAGCGGCGAGAACCGAACCACCTCGTCGGCAGCGGTCACCACCTCGGTGAGCTGGGTCAGCTTGGGCTCCGCATCGCGCATTCGCGCCAGCACCCGCTCGGCGCGGCCGGCGTCACCGCGGCGGAGGGCTTCTGCGCAGGCAGTCATCTCGCGGGCGAACAGGTCCAGGGCGGAGTCGGCGACCCGCCGTACGGTGCGCAGCGGATTCAGTGGCGCGAGGACCAGCATCACGAAGAGCCCGACCGCGCCGCCGACCAGGGCGTTGATCGTGCGTGGTAGCTCCAGGTCGGGACTGCCCGGGGTGAGCGTCGCCACCAGCACCGCGGTGGCGCCGGCCTGTGTCATCAGGAGGCCGGCGCCCCGGACCGTGGCCGCCCCGATGACCGCCAGGAAGACGATCAACCCGGTCTGCCACGGCCCGGTGCCGAGCAGGCCGATGAGCAGGTCACCGGCCGCGATGCCGAGACCGACCCCCACCAGCAGTTCGACGGTCCGCCGGGTCCGGTTGCCGAGCGAGGCGGCGATCACCGCCACCGCCGCGGCCGGGGCGAAGGTGGGTTCCACCGTGCCCAGCACCTCCTGGGCGACCAGCCAGGCAATCGCCGCGGCGAGCCCGGCCTGCACAGCGACGATCAGGTACAACTGCAGCCGCCGCCAACTGTCCCGGCCGATCTGCTCCAGCCGCTTGCGCGGGGAGCCCCCCATTGGGCGCCGACGGCGACCCGGGGCGGCGTTGGACGACATGGCAGCGGTTACCCCCGCCGATGCCGGTCGAACGCGGGGGATCAGGCCGGGTAAGCCATCGTGCCGATCAACGCCACCACACCCGGCAGTCGAGTGTCCTGCCGGAGGAACTGCACGACCACCGGCACCGGCGCGCGCAGCACGCACCCGTACGGCCGGTCGAGGCGGACCGCCTCCGGGTCGATCAGGTCGTTGACCCGCACGTGCCGGATGCGTCGCCCGCCGACCACGATCGGGTACGGCCCCACCGGGTCCGCGTCCTCGTAGTAGAAGTCCAGCGTCAGCTCGACCTCCCGGTGGGTGGCGTTGAGCACGCAGAGCTGGTCGAAGCCGGTGAACTCCGGTTCCGGGCCGTGGCTGGGGAACGGGACCCGCCCGCCCGGCACCACCCAGGTCCGCGCGCCGATGTCCGCCATCACGCCTCCTCGAACAGGCGGGCCAGGTCCGGGCTGAGGAAGACCCCGTCCGGGTCGAGCCGCCGACGCAGTTCCTGGAAGTCGTCCCAGCGCGGGTAGAGCGGGCGCAGCTCCCGCGCGGTCAGCCAGTGCTTCTTGCCCCAGTGCGGCCGGCCGCCGTACTGCCGGAAAACCGCTTCCATGTCCCGGAAGTACGCCTCGTAGGGCAGGGAGGTGTTCTGCAGGCAGGCAATGGTCGCCGTGGAACGGCCGTAGGCGTTGCTGAGCCAGATGTCGTCGGCGGCGATGGTACGCAACAGCACCCGCCAGCCCACGTCCCGACGGTGCCAGTCGCGGATCCGGCGGCGTACCTCAGCGAAGCAGGCTGGCAACGCCTCCGCCGGCAGCATGTACTCGATCTCCTCGAATCGCAGATCCCGCCGGCGAGGAATGGTGCGGTGGGTGGGGCCGACCCGCGTCTCGCGCGGGTCCTCCCACGGCCCGGACCCCGGCACGCGAGGGGTGGGCCACGGACGGTGGGCGCTGCGGTCATCCGCGCGGTTCAGGGTGCGGACCTGGGTGAGGTCGCTGCGCGGGTACCAGTAGAAGTCCATGTTGCGGTTCGTGTGCTGCAACTCCGCGAGGTGGTCGAGGGTCCACTCCACCGGGGCGCACCACGCCCGCCGCCGCAACTCGTACCGGGGTTGTACGTCCAGGGTGAGCTGGGTGACCACGCCGAGCGCCCCGAGCGAGAGGCGGACCGCCGGCAGCAGTTCCGGGTTGCGCTCGGCGGAGACGTCGAGCACCTCGCCCGTCCCCGTGACCAGGCGAACCCCGGCTACCTGGGTGCTGAGGTTCCCGAACCCGATCCCCGTGCCGTGCGTACCGGTGGCGGTGGCTCCGGCGATCGACTGGTAGTCGACGTCGCCGAGATTGTCCATGGCCAGGCCGGCGTCGTACAGCCCCTCCCCCAGCTCCTTGAGTCGGGTCCCCGCCCAGACCGTCGCCAGCTTCCCGTCACCCCGAATCACCCCAGCGAGCCGGTCCAGGCTCAGCAGGATCCCGTCCGTCCGGACGAGCGGGCTGGACGAGTGGCCCGACCCGACCGGCCGGACGGTGGTGCCGGCCTCTCGCGAGCGGAGCACCAGGTCGCAGACCTCGTCCTCGGTGGCAGGCTCGGCCCGCTCGCCCGGCGTGAACGCCAGGCTGCCGGACCAGTTGACGAACCTCACCGCACCTCCCCCGACGCGCCGGCTTACCCGTCATGTCGGCGGGTAAGCCGGCGCCGGGCCGGCTGACCGTCCCGTTCAGCCCGGAGGCTGGTCCACGGGGCAGGCGTACGCGGTGCGGGCGCCCAGCTCCCACACCCGGACCGCCGCCCCGCACCGGCGGCAGGTGTCCCGCTTGTACACCCAGCGCTCGTCCGGCGCGGCCGGGTCGCTCACCACCTGCCCGGCGTCCCGCCCGAGCGCGAGGTGCCGCACCGCGAGCGCCCACAGCTCACCGGCGGTGCGCGGCGGCACGCCCCGCCGGTCCGGGTCGAGACCGGCGAGGAACAGCAGCTCCGCCCGCCAGGCGTTGCCGATGCCGGCCCACACCGCCTGGTCCAGCAGGGCCGCGCCGACCGCTCCGCGGGCCGCCGACAGCCGGCGTACCGCCTGGTCGGGGTCGGCGTCACCGCGCAGCGGGTCGGGGCCGAGCGAGTCCCGCAGGGCCCGCGCCCGCTCCGGCGCGAGCGGTTCGCACCGTACGGGCGCGATCAGGTCGTACGCCGCCCGGTCACCGGCGAGGCGGACCCGGACACCCGGCCGGGGCGGGACGGCGGAATCGTCGTGGCGCAGGAAGAGGCCGCGCATGCCGAGGTGCACGTGCAGGGTGGGTGCGCCGTCGACGTGGTAGAGCAGGTGCTTGCCGTACGCCTCGACCGACCGCAGCGTCCGCCCGTCGTACGGCCGGGGGTCGAACCGGCCCTGCGGGCTGGACACGGCGAGCACCTGCCCGGCGAGCGCGGCGTCCTGCTCGCGCGCGTACCGGTGGACGAGGTGTCCCTCGGGCACGTCAGCGGTCCGGGGCCGATGCTGCGGACATGCCGGCGGATACCCGGCGCGTCGGGGCGGAAACGCCCGGATCATCTCGGCGTGGATTGAACGACCCGGGTCCGGCAGCCGTACGTCCGGGTGGAGGGAGATGCCCATGAAGCGGATGACCCCGATGCTCACCCTGGCGACCGGGACCGTGCTCGCGGCCGTGCTGTTCACGATGAGTGCCCAGGCGGCACCACCGGCACCGGCAGCGGGCGCGGGCGCGGGACAGGCGAACGCCGCCGCGCCACCGGGCGCCGCGCCCGGGGCGGCTCCGGACGCCCCCGGCGCCCCCGGGGCGCCCGCCGACGAGCCCGCCACGCCGGGCGCCCAGCCGGCTGCCACGTCGCCACCGCCGTCCCCGCCCGCCGCGTCGCCGGCACCGGGGACCGCCGCGGTGGACGGCACGTGGACCGGCCACCTCGACGGCGGCGCCACGATCGCCCTGACGGTCCGGCAGGGCAGGGCGGTCGCGTACGTCTGCGACGGCCGCAGCCTGGAGATCTGGCTGCGCGGCACGGTGACGGGCAAGGAGCTGGACCTCACCGGCAAGGACGGCGCACGGCTCACCGGCACGGTCGAGGGTGACCGGGTCCGCGGCGAGGTACGCGTCGGCGACAAGCGGTGGGCGTTCACCGCCACCGCGACCGGTGGCACGTCCCCGGCGCTGTACCGGGCCACGGCGCAGGTCCGCGACGCCGGGGTCGACGGCGGTTGGATCCTGCTCGCCGACGGCACCCAGGTCGGTGTGGTGACGTGGAACGGGAAGCCGGTTGCCGCGCCGCCGCTGGACCCGGCCTTCGGCACCACGATCGTCAACGGCGTCACGATCACCGCCGTACCGGTGTTCCCCGACGCCCCGACGGGCCGGTGATGGCGGACCACCGCCGGGGCGGCACGCACGCGCTGCCCGATCTGGACGACGGTCCGGCCGTCCAGGTGCTGCCGGACCCGTACGCGGACCCGCCCGCCCCCGCGCCGCGCGCCTCGCTCGTCGTGCCGCTGCTGGTCGGCGCGGCGGTCGCGGTGGCGCTCGGCGTCTATGGCCGTACGCACACCCCGACCGGGATCGCGGTCAACGTGGCCGGCTTCTCCGGCCCGCAGACGGTGAAGGTGTGGCTCGGGACCGGCGCGGCGTTCTTCGCCGTGGTGCAGCTGCTGTCGGCGCTGGCGATGTGGGGCCGGCTGGGCCGCGTACCCGCGTCCTGGGCCGGCGGCGCGCACCGCTGGTCCGGGCGGATCGCCTTCCTGCTGGCCGTGCCGGTCGCGGTGCACTGCCTCTACGCGCTCGGCTTCGCCGACCACGACCTGCGCACGCTCGCCCACTCGCTGTTCGGCTGCTTCTTCTTCGGCGCGTTCACCACCAAGATGCTGGCGCTGCCCCGCCGGGGGCTCGCCGGCTGGGTCCTCCCGGTCGTCGGTGGTGTGGTCTTCACCGTGCTGATGCTGGTCTGGTTGACCTCGTCGGTCTGGTACTTCACGACGTTCGGGTTCCAGCGGTGACGCGGGCCCCATCCGGAGAGGACACGCCCATGAACGAGGACGCGGGCACCGCGTCACGGCGGGCCGTGCTGGCGGGCACCGGGGCGGCCGGCGTCACCGCGGTGCTGGCCGGCTGCCAGACGTACGGGGCGGCGTCCGCCCCGGCTCCGGCGGCTCCGGCGGCTCCCGTCGCCCCGGCGGCGACCGGGACGGCGGGGCCGCCCCCGGTGGGCGGGGAGGGTGCCGCTCCCGCGTTGGCCCGCCTGGCCGACATCCCGGTCGGGGGTGGACGCATCTTCGCCGAGCGGGGGGTGGTGCTGACCCAGCCGACGGCCGGCACGGTCAAGGCCTTCTCGGCGACGTGCACGCACGCCGGCTGCACGGTCAGCTCGGTCGCCGACGGCACGATCGTGTGCGCCTGCCACAACAGCCGGTTCGACATCGCCGACGGCTCGGTCCGCGGCGGCCCGGCCGGCTCCCCGCTGCCGCCCGCCGCGGTGACGGTCGACGGCGACGCCGTCCGCCTGGCCTGACCGGCGGCGGCTCAGGCCGGGTCGGCGCGGCCGATCCGCCAGTAGCCCATGAAGGCCACCGCCCGCCGGTCCAGCCCGCGCTCGCTGACCAGGTGCCGGCGCAGCGTACGGATGACGCCGGCCTCACCGGCCAGCCACGCGTACACGGGCACCGGGGCGGCCGGCGTCGGGACCTCCCAGAGGATCTCCGCGTCGACGTCGACGTCGGCGACCGGTTCCTCGGCCCCGCCCGCCGCTCCGGCGAGCAGGTCGGTCGCCGCGGCCGACACCGCCGGCACCAGCCGCGACCCGTACGCGTCGCCACGGCGGGCGAGCCAGCTCACCGTGACACCCGAGGGTGCGGTCACCGGCAGCACGTCGTCGGCCTCGGGCACCTCCAGCAGGACCCGCCCCGCGGCGGTCGCCGGCAACCGTTCCAGGATGGCGCAGATCGCCGGGACGGCCGTCTCGTCGCCGGCCAGCAGCAGGTGCCCGGCGGCGGGCGGGCGGAACTCGATGCCGCCGTGGTCGCCGTCGAAGCCCGCGTCGGGGCCGAGGATCGCGATGCCGTCGCCGGGTCGTACGCGACGCGCCCAGCGGGTCGCCGGGCCGCCGTCGCCGTGCAGGACGAGGTCGACGTCCACCTCGGACAGCTCCGGCCGGACCGCCCGGACGGTGTACGTGCGGATCGGGTTGCGCTCGTGCTCGGGCAGGGCCCGCCACCGCGCGTACCAGTCCGGGCCCTCCGGCAGCCGCGCCCCGCGCTCGCCCGGCAGCGGGAACGCCAGCTTGATCCGCTGGTCGTAGCCGTTGTCGGCGAACCGGTCCAGGTCCGGCCCGGTGAAGGTGACCCGCACGAACGACGGGCTGAGCCGGTGTACCGCGCGGACCTCGACGGTGAACATCCGCCACGGTGCGACGGGCAGGGTCTGGGTCATGGTGCCTCTCTCAAACGGGCGCTACCGCGCGGCGGCGGCGGTGGCACGGGATCGCCACAGCAGCCAGACGAAGTACGGGGTGCCGATGATGGCCGTCACCAGGCCGGCCGGGATCTGGGCGGGGGCGATGACGGTGCGGCCGAGGGTGTCGGCGACGCTGACCAGGACGGCGCCGAGCAGCGCGGCGACCGGCAGCACCCGGGCGTGCCGCCCGCCGACGAGCGCGCGGGCGGCGTGCGGGGCGACCAGGCCGACGAAGCCGATCACACCGACGGCGGAGACGGCGGTCGACGTGAGCAGGGCCGCCGCGCCGAGCGAGACGAGGCGGGTGCGTTCCAGCCGTACGCCGAGCACCCGGGGCGTGTCGTCGTCGAGGGCCAGCAGGTCCAGCTCGCGCCGGGCGGCCACGACCGCCGGGGTGAGCACCAGCAGGGCGATCGCCACCGGAAGCACCTGGGCCGCGGTGCGGCCGTACGTCGAGCCGGAGAGCCAGGTCAGCGCCTTGCCGGTGTTCCACGGGTCGAACGCGACGATCAGGAAGGTGATCACCGCCATGCCGCCCTGCCAGGCGCCGAACCCGATCAGGACCAGCCGGTCGGAGCTGAGCCCGCCGCGCCAGGCGGCGCCGTAGACCAGCGCGAACGCCAGGATCGCGCCGAGGCCCGCGACGCCGGAGACGGCCCACACCCCGGCCAGCGGCACGAAGGTGAGCAGCGCGACCGCGCCGAGCCCGGCCCCGGCGGTGATGCCGAGGATGCCCGGCTCCGCGAGCGGGTTGCGGCAGACCGCCTGCACGGTGGTGCCGGCGACCGCGAGCGCCGCGCCGGCCAGCACCGCCGCGGCGACCCGCGGCCACCGCTGGTCCAGCACGAACGTGTACGCCGGTCCGGTTCGGCCCTGGAACCAGTTGACGATGTCGCCGAACAGCACCCAGGTGTCCCCGGCGAGCATGCCGACGGACACCGCCGCGACGGCGGCCACCGCGGCGACGGCGACGACGGTCCGGTGGAAGGCGCCGGAGCGGACGGCGGCGTGGCCGCCGGGCGGTCGGCGGGTGGGTCCGGCGTCCCGGTGCCGGCGGGCGAGCCAGATGAGGACGGCCGCCCCGAGCAGCGTGGTGACCACGCCGGTGGGGATGTCCACGCCCGCCTGGCCGCCCATGACGGCGCGCAGCAGGACGTCCGAGCCGAGCACGATGACCGCGCCGGCGATGCCGGACAGCGGCAGCAGGGCGCGGTGCCGGTGTACGCCGGGCAGCACCGGCCCGAGCAGGCGGACGATGACCGGGGCGCAGAGGCCGACGAAGCCGACCGGCCCGGTCAGGGTGACCGCGGCGGCGGACAGCAGCACGGCGAGCACGGTGACGACGAGCCGGGTACGCCGCACGTCGAGCCCGAGGACGGTCGCGGTGTCGTCGCCGAGGGCGAGGATGTCGAGGCGGTGGCCGAGCAGCAGCAGTGCGACGACGGCGGCCAGCATCACCGGGGCGAGCTGGGTCAGCGCGACCAGGTCGCTCTGGACGAGCGAGCCGTTGCCCCACGCGAACAGCCCGATGGTGGCCTGCTCGAAGAGGAGCAGCAGGAGCATCGTCAGCGAGCTGAGGGCGAGCGCGGTGGCCGACCCGGCGAGGATGAGCCGGGTGGTGCCGGTCTGCCCGCCCGCTGACATCGCCATCACCAGGGTCGCCGCCGCGAGGCCGCCACCGAAGGCGAGTGCGCCGGCCGGCAGGGCGGGCAGCGCGATGCCGAACGCGGCGACGGAGACGATGGCCAGGTGGGCGCCCGCGTTGACGGCGAGCGTGTCCGGCGAGGCGAGCGGGTTGCGGGCGATCGACTGGAGGGCGGCGCCGGCGAAGCCCAGGGCCACGCCGATGGCGAGCCCGGCGAGCAGCCGTGGGATGCGGGACGCCACCAGCACCCGGGCGGCCTCGTCGTCGCCGCCGGTGACCAGGCGCAGCAGGTCGAGGGCGCCGACGGTGGAGGTGCCCTGGGTGATGTGCACCGCGGCGACCACGAGCAGCAGCAGGGTCGCGGCGGCGAAGGCCCCGGTGAGGCGGGGGACGGAGGGCCGCCCGGCCGGAGCCGGCCGGGTGGCCGGCTCCGGGCGCGGGGGTGCGGACAGCTGGGTCACACCGTGTAGGTCTTCACGAGCTGGTCGATGTACTGCTTGCCGGAGAGCGGCCCGCCGAAGGTCCAGATCCCGTCCGGCATCTTGTGCAGGTTGCCCTTCTGCACGAACGGCAGGGACTTCCAGACGGCGTTGCCGGCGAGGCCGTCGGCGAAGACGTCGGTGCCGTCCGAGGCGTTGTAGAAGAAGTGCAGGTTCGGGTCCTTGAGGACGGTCAGCCCCTCGACGTCGGTCTGGCCCAGGCCCCACACCTCGTCGGTCTTGCCGGTCCAGGCGTTGGTCAGGCCGAGCTGAATGCCGAGCTGGGAGACCAGCGAGCCCTGACCGAACATCCGGATGCTGACCGTGCTGCCCTCCTTCCAGCCGTCCGCGATGGCGAACGGCCGGCCGGCCGCGCCGGCGTCGGCGATCTTCTTCTTGCCGTCGGCGAGGGCGGCGTCGAAGTCGGCGAGCAGCTTCTCCGCCTCGGTGGTCTTGCCGACGGCGGTGGCGATCATGTTCAGGTCCGACCGCATCCGGCCGAGGTTGTCCTTCGCGTCGCTGCCCTTGGTCACGATGACCGGGACGTACTTCTCCAACTGGGCGACGAGGGCACCGCCCCGGTCGTCCTCCATCACGACGAGGTCCGGCTGGAGGGCGACGACGGAGTCGACGCTGGGCTCGGAGCGGGTGCCGACGTCCTTGACCGACGGGTCGAGCTTGGCGGCGGTCACCCAGGTGGCGTAGCCCTTCGTGTCGGCGACGCCGACCGGCATGACGCCGAGGCTGACGAGCATCTCGACCTCACCCCACTCCAGGCCCACGACCTTGGTGGCCGGGGCCTTCAGGGTGACGGCCTTGCCGCGGCTGTCGGTGACGGTGACCGGGCCGGCGGCGGCGGAGCTGGTGGCCGCGGGGGTGGCGGTGTTCTCGGTGGTGCCGCAGGCGCTGAGCAGCAGCGCGGCCGCGGCGGCGAGCAGCGCGGTGACACGGGTACGGGTCATGGAGGTTTCTTTCTCGGGTAGTGACGGTTCAGCCGGGCACCCGGCTGGTGTGCCGGCCGACCGGGCGGGTGGAGAGCAGGCCGGTGACGGGGTCGGTGGTGACCTCGACGCGGATGCCGTAGGTGGCGGTGAGGTCCTCCTCGGTGAGCACGTCGACGGGCGCGCCGGTCGCGCGGACCCGTCCGGCGTGCAGGAGCACCACCTCGTCGGCGACGGCCGCGGCCTGGTTGAGGTCGTGCAGCACCACGCCGACCGCGACGTCGTGCTCGTCGGCGAGGTCCCGGACCAGGTCGAGGATCTCCACCTGGTACCGGAGGTCGAGGAAGGTCGTGGGCTCGTCGAGCAGCAGCACGGGCGTGTCCTGGGCCAGGCAGGTGGCCAGCCACACCCGTTGGAGCTCGCCGCCGGAGAGCTCGTCGACCGGCCGGTCGGCCATCGCGGCGACGCCGGTGACGGTCATGGCGCGGGCGACGGCGGCGGGGCCGTCGGGGTCGTCGGCCCGCCAGCGCCCGCGGTACGGGTGGCGGCCGTAGCCGACCACGTCGCGCACGGTGACCCCGCTGGGCACCGGTCGGCTCTGGGCGAGCAGGGTGACCCGGCGGGCGAACTCCCGGGCGGGCAGGCCGGCGGCGTCCCCGCCGTCGGCCAGCAGCACCTGGCCACCGCCGACCGGGTGCAGCCGGGCCAGTGCGCGCAGCAGTGTGGACTTGCCGCTGCCGTTGGGGCCGACGAGGGCGGTCACCGTGCCGGGGCGGAGCGCGATGGACGCGCCGTGCACCACGGTCGCGCCGTGGTAACCCAGGCTCAGCTCCACGCCGCGAAGGCGGGGCGTTGCGGCGCTCGACCGCACTGCACTCGACATGCGGTTAGGTTAGCCTTACCTGACCAAGTGTCAAGACGCGGGGGGTCGTCGCGGTCCGAACGTCCGGGTCCGGCCGACCACCTCGCCACCTCTGCGTGCCGACAGGTGGGGCAGGGGTTCAACCCGTTCACCGACGGCGGTAGCGTGTCGCCACATCGTTGCCCGTGGGGCGGTCCCTCCCCGGCGTGGCGTTCGCGATCGTACGGAGGATGCAGCATGTCCCACGGCGACGAGCCGTTCGCGGTCCGCGACGACAACACGTCGCGGCCCACCTTCGACACCGCGCTGCGCGGCTACGACAAGCGGCAGGTGGACCGGCACCTCGACCAGCTCGACGGCGAGCTGGCCCGGACGGCGGCCGACCGCGACGAGGCGCGCTCCCGGCTGGACGCCCTGTCCGAGCAGGTCGGGCAGCTGGAGGCGGAGGTCGCCGAGCTGCGCGAACGGCCGGCGCGGGTCGACCGGGCCGCGTTCCGCGACCTCGGCCCGATGGTCGAGCAGATCCTGGCGCTGGCCGAGCGGCAGGCCGAGGTGATCGGGGAGGCTGCCGCGACCCGGGCGGCCGAGCTGGAGGCCGCGGCGGAGAAGGCACTCACCGACGCGCGGGAGCACTCGGCGCGGACCCTCCGCGAGTTCGAGGAGGAGCTGGCCGCGCGCCGCGCCACCCAGGAGAACGTGGACGAGGAGCGGCGCGCCGCCGCCCAGGCCGAGCTGGCCGAGATCCGGGCCGCGGCCGAGCAGCTGCGGGAGGCCGGGGAGGCCGCCCACGAGCGGGCCCGGCAGGAGGCGAACCGCATCGAGGAGCAGAGCGCCCAGAAGATCGAGCAGGCCCGGGCCGAGGCCGAGGCGTTCCTGACCTCCGCGCGGACCCAGATCCAGCAGGAGGTGCAGGCCGCGCGCAGCCGTACGCAGGAGGAGCTGACGCGCTGGCAGGCCACCGTGGAGCGGGAGCTGAACGACCGGCGCACCGCCGCCGAGCAGGAGCTGACCGAGCAGCATGCCGCCGCCGAGCGGGAGCTGGCCGCGCAGCGCACCGCCGCCGAGCAGGAGATCGCCACGCTCATCGCCGAGGCGCAGCAGTACGCCGCCAAGGTCCGCCAGCGCGCCGACGAGCAGGCCACCACCCACCAGCAGCAGCTCGCCACGGTGCAGCAGAGCGTCCGGGACCGCCGGGAGACGCTCACCCGGCTCCAGTCCGAGTTGGAGACCACCCAGCAGCAGCTCGAACAGGTCCGCCAGGAGGGGGACACCACCGAGCGGGAGCTGGTCACGGTGCGCCAGCGTCTCGGCGAGACCCGGCGGGAGCTGGCCGACCAGTTGCACCGGCTGGAGGAGGCCCGACGGGCGGCGGACTCCGCCGAGACGCACGCCAAGGAGGTGCGGGCGCGGGTCAAGCGGGAGGCGAAGCGGGTGGCCGACCTGGCCGCGGCGGCGGTGATGGCGGCCGCCGGCGGTGGCGAGACGGCCGAGTACCCGCAGGTGGTCGCGCGTACCGGCAGCGAACCCGCGCCCGCCGGACGGCTTGCGGGGGACTCCCCTGCCGAGGCGGGTGCCCACCGGGCGCCGGACGAGACCCCGGGACCGGCCGGCGACGAGCCGGCCGGCGCCGAGCGACCGTCCGGGGAGGAGCCGGCGGCGCCGGATCCGGCCGGCGCGAAGGAGACGGTGGCCGCCGGCGGCTGAGCGACGCCGGGCCGCGACGACGTGACCCACCCGAACGGCCGCGCCGGCTTCCGGATCGGCCGTTCGGCTCATGGGGTACGGCGATTGGTGGACCGGCGTACGCCGTTGCGTGCCGGCCGTCTTCGGCCGGACGGTGAGCGGCGGTCCTTTTCCGACGACGCCGGTACGACGGCGAGAATCGCCAACGGCCGGCGCGGAGTTCCACCCTCCCCGACACCGGCCCGGGGAATTCCCCAGCGTTAGCGCCGACCCCACCCGGGGCGGGCGCAGCGGGCGGCCGAGGGCATTTCCCGGGGCGCGGATCGGCCACGAAAAGCGACCCGGCATTCACGCTCGGCGTTCGCCGGCCACCCCGGCGCGACGGCCCGAGCCCTCAAGTCGATCTTCTCTGAGATTGCGCCACTGGTTCGGTATCGAACACGCTCCGCTATGGAAGTTGCGCATCCGAGTGACGACGGTTGCCGGCGTGGTGGGTGAGGGCCATCCGCCGCAGCGCGGTCAACGCCACGTCCAGGAGGACGAGGCGTGCGGTCAGGCGCATGCACGCCTCCGCGTCCGGCGGGTCGGCCGGCACGTCCGTGGCCTCGTACGCACCCAGCTCCCGCGCGGCCTCGGCGTACGCGTCGAACACCTCGACCCCGTCCGACCAGCCGAGCCGCCGCAGCATGGCCAGCACCTGGGCGAGCGTCCGCCGTTCGGCCGCGTCGTCGTCCACCTGCCAGCCCAGCCGCTCGACGTATCCGTCGACCTCGCGGCGCACGTCGTCCTCCCCGTCCACGGCCGGCATCGCCGCCACCGTGGCGTTGATCACCGTACACAGTCCACGGAGTGGACGGCCCCGCGAGTCGATCGCCGCCAGCACCTCGCGCACGTCCGAGATCCCGAGCCGACCGGGGCCGGTGAGGACCTGGATGAACCGCAGGCGGGCGAGGTGTTCCTCGGCGTACTCGGCCTGGTTGCGACCGGTGCGCACGCCGGGCTGGAGTAGCCCCTCACGCAGGTAGAACTTGATTGTCGGGACGGACAGGCCGCTCTGCTTGCTGAGCTCCGAAATGCGCATCTAATTCCATTACACTCGCCGCCGACCTCGCACGCCATAGTGTCCCACAGCGGCCGACCGGCAGCGTGAGCGCCGATCGGAGAGCAACTCTACATGCACACATGGCGACCCGGAAGTGTGTCGTGGACACCAGTGATTACCACTGTCGACCGACCCGTCCGGCGGCCCTGGGATTCTCATTCTTGCCGGTTACGAAGCGTTACCGGCGGCCGGCCGACACCTGGCAGGACGTTGCCGCACACAATCGTCTCGGCTAATATCCATTCCGTTCTGACCTGCCTGTCCATGTGCCTGAGGAGTTTATTGAACGGACGCCGACAGCCATTGAATGACTGACTGAACGTCCAGATCCGCAACCAGGCCGGTCACTCCAGAAACCGCTGGAGAAAGAACGCGCCCCGACATCGGACGATTCGCCCGACCGGCGACCGAAAATGTCGGCACAATGCGTTCGACGGTACTGGGCAACCATTTTCGACAAACCTGGGGGAGACGAAACGTGTCGCACACTGTCGAGAAAGTTGCCGAGCGTGTCATCGAGTTGATGCACAATGATCTGAGCAGGCAACTCACCATTGACGAAATGGCACGCACCGCCATGTTCAGCAAATTCCACTTCTCCCGCATCTTCCAGAAGGCGACCGGGGTGACCCCGGCGCGCTTCCTGTCGGCGCTGCGCCTGCAGCGCGCGAAGCAGCTGCTGGTCTCCACGTCCATGACGGTCGCGGACATCAGCATCCAGGTCGGGTACACCAGCGTGGGGACCTTCAGCTCGCGGTTCAGCCGCAGTGTCGGCCTCTCCCCCACCACCTACCGGCGGCTGGGAGGCTTCACGCCACAGGTACCGGTCATGGACCACGCCCTGCCGGAGTCGGCCACCGGGTCGGTGAGCGGTGCCATCCGGGCCTCGTCGTCCCACGAGCCCGCCCTCATCTTCGCGGGGTTGTTCCCGGACCGGATCCCCGAGGGGCGTCCGGTCCGGTGCGCGATCATGCGGGAGCCCGGCCGGCTGCACCTCGACCGGGTGCCCGAGGGCGAGTGGTACCTGCTCGCCCACTCGGTCGCCGGCAACGATCCGGAGGGCTCCCTGGCCGAGCCGTACCCGGCCTGCGTCGGCAGCGTGGGGCCGTTGACGGTGCGACGTGGCATCGTCACGCGGTCCCGCGACCTCCAGCTCTCGCCGACCCGCTCGGTCGACCCGCCGGTGCTGCTGGCCCTGCTCGACGTCCGCCGCGCGGCGGTGCACGAACAGAGCCGGCGGGAACTGGCCGGAGCGGCCGCCTGAGCGGCCGCGCGACCCGCCTGCCCGACGGGACGCCGGTGGGGTCCACAGGGGACCCGGCCGGCGTCCCGCCGCGTACCCGGCACACCGCCGGGTACGGCGCCGGAGCGCCCGACCGAGCGGCACCACGGCCACGGCGACGTCGTCGCCCGGCCGGCACGCGCGACGGGTGGGCGGGTGCCCGCGCACCCGCCCACCCGTCGCGCCGACTCAGATCGCCGGCTGCACCGTCATCGACAGGCCGCCCCGCACCCGCAGCGACAGCATCGGCTCGGCCACCACCCGCTGCCCGGCCGGGGCCACCAGCGCGAACTCCCGCGACACCATCGCCACCACGAACACGGCCTCCATCAGGCCCAGGTGGTTGCCGACGCAGAACCTCGGCCCGGCACCGAACGGCACGTACGCGTACCGGGGCCGGTCCGCCGTCATCTCCGGGTCGAACCGCGCCGGGTCGAACCGCTCCGGCTCCGGCCAGAACGCCGGGTGCCGGTGCAGGGTGTACGGGCAGATCAGCACGTCCGCGCCGGCCGGCACCCGATACCCGTCCACGACGTCGGCGCCGCGCGCCCGGCGGGACAGCATCCACACCGGCGGGTAGAGCCGCATCGCCTCGCTGACCACCATCTTCGTGTACGTCAGTCGGGCCAGGTCGGCGTACTCGGGAGGCCGGTCGCCGAGCACCTCGACCGCCTCCTCGTGCAGCCGCCGCCGTACCCACGGATGCCGGTCGACCAGGTGGAAGGTCCAGCCGAGCGTGCTCGCGGTGGTCTCGTGACCGGCCAGCAGCAGCGTTACCAGTTCGTCGCGCATCCGCTGCCGGGCCACCCGGGGATCCGGTTCGTCGCGGGTGGAGGCGATCAGCCGGGACAGCGCGTCGTCGGCGCCCGCCACGTCGCCGCGGGCGGTCCGGTCGGCGACCAGCCGGCCGACGATCCGCTCGAGTTCCCGGCGAGCCCGCCGGAACCGCAGCTGCTGCGGCAGCGGCACCCACATCGGCACCATGCTCATCGAGGCCATCTCGAACATGGCCTGGTTCTGCATCTCCTCGAAGGCCGCCCCGACGGTCGTGAACGCGTCGAGGTCGGCGTCGAGCAGCGTCCGGCCGAGGACGCCGAGGGTCAGCGCGGTGAACTCGTCGGTCAGGTTCACCACGCCCGCGCCGCGGCGGGCCCGCAGCCGGGCGATGAGCCGCTCGGCCTCCTCCGCCACCGCGTGGGCCTGGCCGGCGATGCGCTTGGCCTGGAACACCGGCTGGATCACCCGCCGCTGCTTGCGCCACAGCTCGCCCTCGCTGGTCAGCAGGCCGTCGCCGAGCGCCCGCCGGGCGTGCACGAGCCCGAGCCCCTTGGTGTAGTTCTGGCTGTTGTCGGCCAGGACGTGCTTGGCGTGATCGGGATGGTTGAAGAAGTACAGCGCGCGGGGCCCGGCCCCGAGCCGGACGGCGTCGCCGTAGCGGGCGGCGGAGGTCATCAGACCCAGCCGGTCCCGGCCGAGCTGCCACAGCGACCGCAGGAGGGCGGGGCCGGTCGGCCCGGGATAGGTCCGGCCGGCCGCCACCAGCGTCACGTCGCCACCCCGCTCGGCTCGGCCGCGACGCGGCGGAAGCGGCCCCGGAGGAACAGCACCGGATCGTCGTCGCCGCGCCGCTCGGCCGACAGCAGCCGCCCCGTGACGATGCTGTGGTCCCCGCCGTCGTACACCTGCCAGACGGCGCACTCGAACCGGGCCAGCGCGCCGTCGATCAGCGGCGCCCCGGTCACCCGGCCCGGCGTCCACTCCACCGTGTCGAACTGGGCCGCGCCCAGCGGGCGCCGGCGGTCGGCGAAGTGCCGGGCCACCTTCTCCTGGTCGTCGGCGAGGACGGAGACGCCGAAGACCCCGCTGGCGAGGAGCCGGTCGTGCATGACGGCCCGGCGGTCCACGCAGACCAGCACCAGCGGCGGGTCGAGGGAGACCGATGTGAACGAGTTGGCCGTCATGCCGTGCGGCAGCGGGCCACCCACCGACACCACCGTCACCCCGGTCGCGAAGGTCCCGAACGCCCCGCGCAGCCCGTCCGGGTCGGTGGCCGCGACGGGTGTCACCTGGTCGATGCTCATCAGGTCCTCCTGCTTCCGGCCGGTTGCGCCCCGGTCGGGGCGCGGTACGGGCGCAGGGCCCGCACCAGCGCCTCCGGCACGCGCGCCGGCCGGGTCCGGGTGTTCGGTCCCCGCATGCAGGCCACCCGCTGCCGGCCCCGGGCGACGAGCGTGCTGCCGCCGCCCGGGTCGAGCCGGACGTAGTCGAAGCTGAACTCCAGCTGCGTCTGGGCGAGGTCGACCAGCCGCATCCGGATGGACAACTCGTCGAAGGCGGTGATCTCGGCGAAGAACTCGCAGTCGACCTTCAGGGTGAACAGCTTGAGGTCGTCGCGGACGTCGGCGAGCACCTCCGGGGCGCGCTCGTGGAGGAACATCTCCCGGCACCGGCCCTGCCAGCGCAGGTAGTTGACGTAGTAGACGTTGCCGACGAGGTTGGTGTCCTCGAACCCGACGATGTGCCGGTACTCGTAGTAGTCGCCCATCGCGCGTCACCCGTCCTTTCCGGTCAGCACCGCGAAGACCACCGGCGCGGCCTGGTCGCGCAGGGTCGCCGGCGCGGTGGCGATCCGCAGGTCCCCGGAGGCGAGCAGCACCCGCCCGTCGCCGGTGGAGTGCAGCGCCAGCGGCGAGCGCTGCGGCAGCCCCGCCTTCTGGAGGCACTCCGTCGCCGTCCAGACCCGGGTCGCCGCGACGGCGAGATCCTCGCCGGTCTCGGCGGCGACCAGGTCGGCCAGGCCCCGGTTCGGGCCGAGCAGCCCGTCCCACTCCGGTGCCGGGCGGGCCGTCACCGGCTCCACGTCGCAACCGAGCGGGCCGGGGCCGACCACGCAGAAGGTGAGCCCCGCGCCGTGCGCCGCGGACACCTGCCGGTCGCCGTCGACCTCGGGGCGCCCGTCGGGCCGGTACCGCACGTCGACCGCGCGGCCCAGGGCCCGGCCGGCGGCGCGGGCGGTGCGGCCCCGGCCGGCGGCGCCGGCACCGCCGTCGCCGGGGGCGTCGGGCTCGACCGCCACCGCGATCGGGACGCCCAGCAGGTCGCCGAACTCCCGTTCCAGGTACGGCCCGAGCAGCGGCGCCGCCCAGCGCAGGTCGCTGCGCTTGCGGACGGCCTGCAACCGCAGCCCGTCCCAGCGCTCCAGGACCCGCCCGTCGGCGTCCCGCACGGCGATGTCGTAGACGTAGGTGTCCCCGTCGCGGCTGCGTTCGCGGGCGCAGTAGCGCACCTCCCCCGCCGCCGCCAGGGCCGCCCCGCCGGGGTGAACCCGCTCGATGCCGGCGGGCAACAACGTGGCGTGCGGGACGCACACCTGGTTGCCGTGCATCAGCGCGTCCCGCACGCCGGGGTCGCCGAGGATCAGCTCGGCCGGCAGGAAGCCGGCGAACCAGTCCGTGTCGGGGTGCACCGCGAGGTCCGCGTCGACGTCCCGGGCGGCGGCGCGGTGGTAGCGGCGCAGCCGCTGGAACCGCCGCCCCTGGAACAGGACGTCGCCGTACAGGTCCCGGTCCGGCGCCAGCGGGACGTCCGGCAGCCCGGGCCGGACCTGCTCGGGCGGGCCGTCCGGCGCCGGGGCGTCGGTGAAGCGCAGGCGGGCGCGGAAGTGGTCGGCGGCGAAGCCGGTCTCCGCGCTGCGGATGCTCACCTGCACCGTGTCGTCGTCGGTCACGACCGCGGCGATCCGGACGGTGGTGCTGCCGTCCGGCGGCACCACGATCGGCCGGGCGAACTCCGCCGCCTCGATCACCGGGACCGACCGGCGACCGGTCAGTGCGGTCGCGACCTGGGCCATCGCCTCCATGCCGAACACGGCCGGGAAGAGCAGGTTGCCGTCGAGCAGGTGGTCGGGAAGGTAACGGTCGGTGTCCGCGCTGAGCGTGGTCTCGGAGACCAGTTCGACGCCGGGGTAGTGGACCGGCAGCCGGTCGACGAAACGCAGCAGCGGCAGGTCGGGCACGTGGTGCCGGACCGTGTCGATGCCCTGCGTACGGCCGCTGACGACGACGACCGGCGGGGCGTCCGCGTCGACCAGCAACCGGCGCATGATCTCCACGCCCTGGTCGAGCGTGATCGGCGTGACGCCGTCGCGTTCGAGGGCCTCGACCACCGACAGCCGCTCCCCCATCCCGGCCCCCGACCAGACCGACCACTCCAGACAGAGCGTGCGGCACTCCGGGTGGTGGCGGCCGAACTCGGTGGTGAGGTCCGCGAGCCAGTCGTTGGCCATCGCGTAGTGCGCCTCGCCGCGCAGGCCGCTGCGACCGATGATGCTGCCGAACGTGATGAGCGCCTTCAACCGGCCGGTGTCGACCGCGTCCAGCACCGCCCGCAGGCCGTCGATCTTCGGCGCGAACGTCCGCCGGACCGCGTCCCGGTCGAGGTTGGTGAGCGCGGCCGGCTCGTTGCGGCCGGCGCCGTGCAGCACGCCGGTGACCGGGCCGAGCGCGGCCGTCACCTCGGCCACCGCCGCCCGGACCTGCCCGGCGTCGGTGACGTCGGCGCGGGCGTAGTGGACGGTGAGCCCCTGCTCGGTCATCCGTCGCAGGTTCGCGGCCAGCTCCTCGTCGGCGGCCGGGTCGGAGCGCCCGAGCACGGCCAGCCGCGCCCCGGTGTCGCGGGCCACCACGATGGCGCACTCCGCGGTGATGCCCTTGCCGCCGCCGGTGACCAGCAGCACGTCACCGCCGTCCAGCGGCGGCACCGGCCGCGCCGCCCGAACCGGCATGGCCCGCAGGGTCGGGACGAGCCGCCGTCCCTGCTCGTCGTGGTGGACCTCGGCGAACTCCTCGGTGGCGGCGACCTCGGCCAGCACCCGCTCGGCGGCCACGCCGTCGGCCGGGACGTGCACGACGGTCACCCGGAGCTGGGGTGCCTCCAACCGGAGCGTCTTGGCCAGGCCGGCCGCGCCGCGCCCGCGCTCGACGACGACGAACCGGTCGCCGAGCTGACCGGTCAGGACGGCCCGGGCACCCTGGAGGGCGAGGTCCAGGTGTTCCTCCTGGCAGTCGGCGGGCAGGCAGACCAGCACGCCGGAGCCGACCCGGCCGCGTTCGAGGCCACGCCGCACCTTCTCGGCGAGCGGGTCGCCGTCCGGCGCGTACACCCGCCAGTGGCCGTTCTCCTCGGCCGGGCCGCGCGCGGGCAGTGGCACCGGGTCCAGGTCCAGCCGGAACGGCCGGGACCACGGCGCGGCGCCGGCCACCACCGGCCGCTGCTCGGCGTCGGCCGGGCGGGCCGTCCGGTGCAGCTCGTCGAACGCTTCCGCCAGCTCCCGCAGGGTGGCGGTGGCGAAGTTCGTCGGCGTCTCGGCGGCACCGATACCGAGCTGCTGGGCGGCCTGGTTGACCACCTGGCCGACGGTGATCGAGCTGAGGTGCAGGTCGTCGAGGAGCCGGCTGTCGTCGCGCACCATCTCCAGCGGCAGCTCCGCCCGTTCGGCGGCCAGCCGGCGCAGCAGTTCCAGGCCGGACTCGCCACTCCCGGCCGGTGCGGCGGGCTCGGTCTCGACCGGCGCCCCCGCCGCGACGGGGCGGACGTCGACGGTGGGAGCCGCCTCGCACGGGCTGGCGAAGAAGCTGAACTGCTGGCCGAGCTGCACGGGCCGGATGAGCCGGCCGTGGAACAGGCCCGGGTGGACGTCCGCGGCGCCGGTGACGTACGCGGCCGCGACCACCCGCAGCAGGCCGGTCAGCGACTCGTCGTCGGTGTCCAGCGCCACGGCCGGCACGTCGGTCACCGCGGCGGCCAGGCCGCTGAGCACCCGGCCGGGGCCGACCTCGACGAACAGGTCGATGTCCTTCGCGGCGAGAGCGACGGCCTGCGCGAAGAGCACCGGGTCGGTGATCTGCCGGTGCAGCAGCGCCGGGACGTCGGTGTCCGGGGCGAGCACCTCGCCGGTGACGGTGGAGACCACCGGCTCGCGTACCGGTCCGAAGTGTTCCTCGGCCAGCCGCTCGCCGAAGGCCGCGGCGGCGGGTGCCACCAGCGGGGAGTGGAACGCGTGCGACACGGACAGCCGGGTGGCGTTGATGCCGGCGTCCTTCGCGGCCCGGCTCACCGCCTCGACGGCGTCGACCGGTCCGGCGACCACCGTCTGCTGCGGGCCGTTGTAGCCGGCGACGACCACGTCGTGGCCGGGCAGCAGGCCGGCCACCGCGTCCGGCGAGGCGGCCAGGCTGGCCATGGTGCCGGAGGCGCTGTGCTCGGCCATGGTGCGCCCGCGTACGGCGGCGACCCGCAGCAGGGTCGCCCCGTCCATGGCGCCCGCCCAGTGCAGGGCGGACAGCTCGCCGAGGCTGTGCCCGACGGCCACCCGCGCCTCGACCCCCAGGTCGGACAGGACCCGCAGGCCGGCCATGGACCCGGTGACGATGCGGGGCTGGGCGACCGCGGTGGCCACCATGTCGCCGCTGGTCGGGAGGGCGGCCCGCTCGTACACGTCCTCGGCCCGGCCGAACCGGCGGCGCAGGGCGCCGCCGCTGGTGCCGCGGCCGGAACCCTGGCCGGGGAAGAGGAAGCCGATGCGGCCCTCCTCGACCACGTGCCCGCAGAACGCCCGCCCGTCGGCGGTGAGCAGCCGGGTCTCGCCGGCGTCCAGGGCGTCCCGGACGCGCCGCAGCTGGCGCTCCGCGTCCTCCGGCGAGGAGGCCACGACCGCCGCCCGGTAGGGCCGGTCCTGCAGCTCCCGGTGCAGGGTGGCGGCCAGGTCTCCGAGCTGGGCGTACGCCACCTGGGGGACGAAGTCCAGCAGCTGCTGCACCCGGTCGCGCAGCAGGCCGGCCGACTCGGCGTCGACGGCGAGCAGTTCGGCGTCCTGCACCGAGCGGCTCAGGTTGCGGGTGCGGCTGTCCACCCTGGTGCGCCGCTTCGGTTCCCGCTTGTCCAACACCACGTGGGTGTTGATGCCGCCGAAGCCCATCGCGGTGATGCCGGCGCGTACCGGGGTGTCCCCCGGCCAGGGTTCGGCCCGGCGCAGCACCCGCAGCGCGGCGTCGTCGGCGGTGAGCAGCTCGTGCGGGTCGACGCAGCCGATCGCCGGCGGGATCATCTCGTGGTGCACCGCCATGGCGGCCTTGATGAGGCCGGCGACGCCGGCGGCCGCCTTGGTGTGGCCGATCATCCCCTTCACGGAGCTGATCGCGGCCTTCGGAGCGCGCGGGTCGGCCGCCCGGCGGGCCAGCGAGAGGGCCTTCAGCTCGGTGGCGTCGCCGACGGCGGTGCCGGTGCCGTGCCCCTCGAACAGGCCGACGGTGTCGATCCCGAACCCGGCCCGCTCGTACGCGCGGCGCAGCGCGAGCTGGTAGCCGTTGACCTCGGGGCGGGTGATGCCGCCCTTGCCGTCGGAGGAGATGCCCCAGCCGGCGATGGTGGCGTAGACGCGGTGCCCGGCGTCGAGCGCGTCCCGCTCGCGCATCAGCACGATCATCCCGCAGCCCTCGCCCGGCCAGAAGCCGTTGGACCTGCGGTCGTAGACGCGCATCTCGTCGCGGGCCAGCGCGCCGGTCTTGGCGAAGCCGATGATCTCGAAGGGGTCGATCGAGATGTCCACGCCGCCGGCCACCGCCACGTCGACCTCGCCGTCGAGCAGGGTCTTGCAGGCGGTGGCGACGGAGAGCAGCGAGGACGAGCAGGCGCCGTCCACCGTGTACCCGCCGCCGTTGAGGTCGAAGTGGTTGCAGATCCGGCCGGCGATGGTGTTGGACAGGCCACCGGCCAGGGTGTCCTCGTCGATGCCGGGGAACGGCGCCTTGTAGCGGGCCTCGAAGTCGGCCAGGAACGCGGCCAGCTGGTCGTCGTCCCAGTCCTGCTCCTTGAGCGCGGCGGCCACCATGCGCTGCACGTACGGCCACCGCAGCCGCAGCTGGTTGGCGCGGGAGAACTCGCCGGTGAGGCTGTTGCCGACCACGACGCAGGTGCGTTCGCGGGGCAGCCCCTCGGCCATCGGGAAACCGGCGTCGGCGAGGGCCATGGCGGCGACGTCCAGGGCCAGCCAGTGGGTGAGGTCGGTGGACCGGTACGTGCTGCCGGCGATCTTGTAGGCGATCCGGTCGAACTCGTACCCCTCGATGACGGCGGCGGTACGGGCGTAGAAGCGGTCCGGTGTCGCCGGGTCCGGGTCCCAGTAGTCGTCGAGCCGCATCCGCACGTCCGGTAGGCGGCGGAAGGCGCGGCGGCCGGCGACGGCGTTCTCCCACAGCTCGCCGGGGGAGGTGGCGTCGGGGTAACGGTTGGCCATCCCGACGATGGCGATCCTGCTCATGCCGGCACGACCTCCTTGCCGTGTTCGGGGGCGGCGACGACGGGCACGGTCGGCGCCCGGGTGACGGACGGGCCCGCCTGGGCATCGCGGCGTTCGCGGGCCTGGTTGACGAAGTGCAGCGCCCAGTGGAAGCCGCCGCGGGCGAGGCACACCAGGGCGGTGGCGAAGAAGATCCCGTACGCGATGCCGGCGCCGGTGAGGAGGCCGTAGACGACGGCGACGCCGGCGCCGAAGGCGAACTGGGCGGCGGGCGGGGACGGGCTGGTCCCCGGGTCGGTGACCATGTAGTTGGTGAACAGCACGAACGCGGTGCCGGTCATCATGGCGAGCGCCCCGGTGATCGAGACGTCCAGCACGACGCCGCGGATGACGGCCTGGAGGACGAAGAAGGACACCCAGCCCGCGATGAGCCACATGCGACCGGTCAGCTTCCCGTTGATCATGGTGCCGCCGACGATGATGATGGCCGGCACGAACCAGTCCCAGAAGCCGGTGATGTGCTCGGTGAAGTGGTACGGCGGGGCGATGCTGGCCCACGGGAAGAGCAGCAGGATCACCGCGATGCCGAAGTTCGACGGGTTCATGTAGTGCCGCATCCGGCCCTTGAAGGGGGCGCGGAGGACCCACTTGGCGCCGATCGCGACCGCCACGCCGAAGATCAGCACCAGGATCTGGTCGTTGACGTAGATCAGCATGTTCATCGCGAGGCTGGTGATGTGCGCCGGGTAGAGGAACTGGACCAGCCCGCGCAGCCCGTTGCCGAGGTAGCGTGGCCGGCGGCCCTCCGCCCGGGCGCCCACCGCCTCCAGGACGATCTCGATCGAGTAGCCGGTCGCCAGGGCGACGAACGGCCACAGCCAGGGCTGCTCGAAGCCCAGCACGGTGTAGCCGAAGATGTTGAACACCGTGATCGAGATCGCGAAGTTGCGCAGCGCCGTGATCACCTTGGGGTCGTGGCGGGGCGCTGCGGTCGGGGTCGCGGTCATATCGCTCACCTCTCCTGGGCCTGGGAGCCGAGCCGCAGCGTGTGCCAGCCCGGGGTCAACTGAAGTTCCTGCTGCCGGACCTGCCCGGTGCGGTCGCGCCACCGCAGGTCCACCCGGACCGGGCCGGTGACGTCCCGGCCCAGACCGACGTGCGCCTCGTGGCTGCGCTTGCCGGAGTGGCCGCTGCCGCCGTCGACGCGGGTGATGAAGGTCCGCCCGTCGGCGGTGGTCACCCGCACCTGGGCGCCCACCACCGGTGAGCCCGGTGCCGGCAGCCCGGCGTCGGCCGGCGCGGCCGGGCCGTCGTGGATCAGCCGGAGCCCGAGGAACGCGCCGGGCGACGGGCTCTGGTTGTGGTAGAAGACCGGCTCGTCCCACTGCCGGGCCACCGCGAAGTCCAGCCGGCCGTCGCCGTCGGCGTCACCGGTGGCGATGCCGCGGGTGGGCACCGGAATGTCGAGGCCCAGTTCGCCGGCGAGGTTCACGTACCGGCCGTCCGGGCCCTTGGCGAAGAAGTGCAGCCGCTGGCTGCCACCGATGTCGTCGCCGGCGTTGACGTTCGGCCACCACAGCGGGTGCCGCAGCAGCTCGTCGTTGGCGGTGGCCAGCTCCTGGAGCTGGGGCCAGCGGTTCACGTCGCCCTTGACGAAGCCGGTGGTCTGGGCGACGACCAGCTCGCCGCCGTTGTCGAAGTCGGCCAGCTTGGCGTCCCAGCCCCAACCCGACCAGGCGAGGCCGAGCGGCGCGCTCCGGTCGGTGTACGGGGCGCGGCCCGCGGTGAACTGCCGGCGCAGGTCGGCGTCGTCCTTCGCCATGTCGATGAAGGCGAAGTGGCTCTCCTCGATGCCGAAGGAGGTCGTGATGTTGCTGACGAACATGTCGTACCGGCCGTCGCGGTCCAGGTCGCCGAAGTCGACGCCCATGCCCTTGAACGAGTCGACGCCGATCCGCTTGGACCTGGGGACCAGGGCGCGGCCGACCGCGCTCTCCACCAGCGCGAACCTGATGTTGCCCGGGGTGGAACGGTTGTGCAGCAGCCGGTCCGGGCCGAAGTCGTGCGCGACGTACAGCTCGGGCAACTGGTCGCCGTCGAGGTCGTTGGCGCCGGCCGCGAGGGCCCAGCCCTTGGACGCCGCGAACGGCAGGACGTTCTCGACCAGCTCGTAGGTGGCCGTCGGGGTGGCGCCGCCGGTGCCCCCGGTGAAGCGGAGGACGTAGTCCTCGCCGCCGTTGACGCCGTGGGACATCGAGTCGTTCATCTGTACCCCGCCCTTGACGGTGTCGTCGAGGACGGCGCTGTGCGGGAAGTAGTTGCCGACGAAGATGTCCACGTGACCGTCGCCGTCGAAGTCGTCGACCGCGACGGCGTTGGTGTTCCACAGCGGGCCCTCGTACCGGGCGGGGTTGCCGGGCACCAGCTCGGTCGGCTGGTACGCGGCGGCGGAGAGCCCGGTGACGCCGGCCTTCGCGAGGTAGAGGATCGGCGTCCGGCCCCACAGGTAGACCAGCAGGTCCGTCCGGCCGTCCTCGTTGAAGTCCCCGGGTACGCAGCCCATCGGCGCCATCGGCGTGGTCATCGGCAGGGGGTCCGGGCGCAGCGCGAACGGCGCGTACCGGTCGCCGCCGCGGCCGGGAACCGGCGTGACGCTCACCTGGTCGGTGCGGGGGTCGGTGACGCAGAGGTCGTTGGCGAGGCCGTCGCCGTCGAGGTCGTTCATGGCGATCGCGGAGCCGACCGACGAGATCCACGCGTCGATCTTCTTGTAGTCCTGGTTGACCCGGCGGATGGTCTGCTGCGGGAAACCGCCCGGCAGCGAGACCGTCGTCGGCGCGAACCGGTACCGGTCCGCCAGGTCCTCCCGCTCGTCGGCCGAGGCGTACGGCAGCCGGGAGGCGAAGAACAGGCCCACCATCAGCACGAGGGCCAGCACCCCGGCCAGCTGGCGGCGCAGCCATCCCACTGTCATCGACATCTGTCAGTTCCTTCCGATCACGACGAACTCGTCCGCCACCGCCAGCCGCCAGACCTCGTACGCGGGCGGCCCGCCCGGCACCTCGCCGGACGGCCGGCGCAGGTAGGCCAGGTCGGCGGCCTCGGCCACGCTCATGCCGCACAGCGCCCGCGTGGCCACCTCGTTGTGCGGGACCACCAGCCCCGCCCGGACCCGGGCCGACGCGGCGAAGACGCTGCCCTGGGAGACCTGCGTGCGGTGCTCACCGGCGCGCTGCCAGAACGCCCGCAGCTCCTCCTCGTCGGCACCGCCGGCGTACGTGGCCGCCAGGCCGGCGCCGCTGTACAGGTCCGCCCGGCGCTCCGGCGCGAAGCCCTCGATGGTTTCGGTGACCCGCTCGGCGTCGGTGCCGCAGACGAACCACAGCGCCCGGCCGATGCCCTGGTCGATCGCCCGGTCGGCGTAGCCCCGGTGGGCGCCGCCGGGCGGCCACGGGAAGGCCGGCTCCCGGTACTGGCCGTACACGTACCGGTCGGTGGCGAAGTACGCCTGGTGGAAGCCGTAGCCGTCCAGCGCCAGCCAGCGCAGCAGCGGGTCGGGCGCGGTCAGCGTCCGCCAGCGGAACCGGGGCAGCCGGGCCATCGCCCAGCCCACCCCGACGTACGCCATGTACACGTGGGAATCGCCGGGGCCGGTGAGGAACCGCGCCACGTGCCGGCTCCGGCCGGGCATCGCGTCGAGCACCGCCAGAGCCATCGCCGCGCCCTCGTACGCGAACCCGCGAAATCGCGTCGGGATCTGGTCGAGCCGCTGCGACAACGGACCGGGCTCGGGCGTCTCGGCGGCGTATGAATAGCCGGTGAGAAAGGTACGCCCGATCGTTTCGAGCAATTCCCGCGCCGCCGGATCCTTGGCCTTGAATCCGCGCACGTCGAGGTTCGTGGCGGACATGTCGGGCGTGAGAATGCGACGTCTCAGCGTACGCCAGGCACTGGTCACGGTCTCCCCCAACCGAGGACGCGCTCGTCCTCTGACGACTGTGGATGAAATGCTGCCAGCGGTCGACGCGTCATGTCTTCTTCGACTGTGCGAATTGGAGAAACGACCTCTGGCAATTGTTTCGGAAGCGGAAAGTGCCGGTACCCACCAATGCGCGGGCGTCGTCGCCAATGGCGGCGGACGCGGCGCGGTCAACCGCGCGCCGGCGCCGCGTGGAATCGCGCCCGCACCCGGCTCCGCCAGATCTCGTACGGCGGCACCCGCCCCTCGGCGGCACCGGAGACGGCCACCTCGTCGGCGAACTCCGCGGCCGCCTCCACGGTCATCCCGGTCAGCCCGAGCAGGGCCGCGCGGGTGTGCTCCGGGACGCACCCGGACCAGGAGCGGGCCTTCGCCGCGAACACCGCGCCCTGGGCGAGGTCCGGCGCGTGCTCACCGGCGGCACGGTGCAGCGGCCCGGCGTCGCAGCCGCCCGCGAACGTGGCCGCGAGGCCGACGCCGCTCCACAGGTCCGGGTGCCGGCCGGCGGCGAACCGGCCGACCGCCGCCGCCACGTCGGGAACGCGTCCACCGTGGATGAACCACAGGGCACGGCCGATCCCCTGGTCCACCGCGCGGGGGAAGTACTCCGCCGCGCCCTGCCACGGGTACCGGGCGAGCCGCTCCTGCCGGTCGACGACCCGGGCGGTGTCGAAGTAGGCCCGGTCGAAGCCGTACCCGTCGACGGCCAGCCAGCTCATCGTCGGGTGGTACGGGATGCCGGTCAGGTCCGGCAGCACGTTGCGCCAGAGGATCCGCGGGAGCCGGGCCATGGCGAAACCGATGCCGATGTACGCCAGGAACACGTGCGGCCGCCCGGGCCCGAGCAGGAGCGAGCGGGTGCGGTCGGACCGGCCCGGCATGACGTCCAGCACGGTGCACGCCATCGTGGCGCCCTCGTACGCGAAGCCGCGCAGTTCCTCGTCCACCAGTTCCAGGCGCCGTTCGAGCTCCCACTGCTCGCGGGCGTCGACGCCCCACTCGAAGCCGCAGATCACCGCCCGGGGCACCGCCTCCAGCCGCTCGGTGGTCGCCGACGGTGTCGCCGGGAAGCCCCGCCGCCGGAACGAGACCTCGGCCAGGGCCGGCGCCAGCAGCAGGCGGCGCACGGAACCGACTGCGGTTGCCATGGATCCTCCCCGGGATCGGTGGCGGGCGGCGCACCGGGGGCGCCCGCCGTTGCGGAACCGGTCAGCGGCCGGCGAGGCGCGCCCGCGGCACGTGGTGACTGCCCACCCGGCGGGCCGCGACGAAGCTCGCCCACGCGGCGGCCTCCACCAGGCTGCGGTCGTCGGGGTGGTGGGCGCGGAACTCCCCCACCACCTCCTCGTCGACCTGGTAGGAGGCGAGCGCGGTGAGCAGGGCGAGACGGCCGGCGGCACGGTCGGCGGCGGGCAGGTCGGCGACCAGGTCCTCGCACCACTGCCGGCCGAGTCCGGTCTCCTCACCGCGCCAGTCGTCCAGTCGGCGGAGCACCCGGTCGCGCACCGCCGGCGCGAGCGTCCGCTCGCCGGCCGCCTCGAAGGCGGCGTAGGAGCGGGCCACGGCCGCGGCCACCGTCGGGTTGCCGGCGGCCCACCGGGCGTCGGCGGGCAGGTCCGCCGGCGGCAGCAGGGGCAGGGAGCGGCCCGGCGGGTACGGCTCACGCAGCGTCGGCCGGAGCAGCCGGCTGATGCCCTGCTTGAGCCGGCGCCGGGCGGCCGGCCCCAGGCCCGGCGGCAGCAGGAAGTTGGCGAGGAAGACGTTGACCATGCGGGTCAGGTAGTGGAAGGAGACCAGCACGCCGACCAGCTCGGGGCGGTCCGCCTCCCCGAACGGGGCGTCGGCGGCGCCCGGCAGGTCGGCGAGGTGCGCCGACCGGGCCCAGCCCGCCACCTGCCGGACCGCGTCGTCGCGCACCTGCTCGACCCGGTCGGCGACGATCGCCTCGGCGTCACCCGCGTCGCTCAGGTCGTACATGCCGGTGCTGTGCATGTCCGCGCAGTACGGGCAGATGTTCGCCACCGAGACGGCGGCGGCGACCGCCTCCTTCGCCAGGCGGCCGGCACGGCCGGTGGCCAGCAGGGGTTCCCGCATGAGCATCCAGTACGCGGCCAGGACCGGCGGCGCCGGCGAGTGCAGCAGCACCGGAGGACTGACGATGCGCTGCTCCTCGGCGGCCTGGGCGTAGACCGCACCGACCACCCCCGCGGCCTCCGGCGCGGGCACCGGCCGGACGTACCTGACCTGGCGCTGGACGACCGACGAGACCATTCGTCCGGCAACCATTGCCTGCCTCCCCCTGTGTGTCGCCAGCGGGCCACGGCACGGCGGCGCGGCCGCACGGCGACGGTGTGTAACGACGTACTCACCCAAGGATGCGGGATCGTCCCCCCGGTGTGGATATTCCAGATTGCGCAGCCGGTCGACTGTGGACGGTGCTGGTCGAACGCCGCACGTTGCGAGAACACCCGCCACCGTCCGCCCGCCGATAATCGCCGGACGGGCCGCACACCGGAGGAGGTCACGATGACGGTGCTGGTGACCGGGGGTACGGGCTTCGTCGGGTCGCACTCGGTGGCGGCGCTGCTCGCCGCCGGGCACCGGGTGCGCCTGCTGGTCCGGGACCCCGCGCGGGTCCCGGCGGCGTTGGAACCGCTGGGGATCGGGCCGGCGGCGGTCGAGGTGGTCACCGGCGACGTGACCGACCCGGACGCGGTGGCCGCCGCCGTCCGCGGTTGCGCCGCGGCACTGCACGCCGCGTCGGTGTACAGCTTCGACACCCGCGACCACGCCCGGATGCGGGCGGTCAACGTCCGCGGCACCGAGCTGGTCCTCGGGGCCGCCGTCGCCGCCGGTCTGGACCCGGTGGTGCACGTCTCCAGCTTCGGTGCCCTGGTGCCGGCCCACCGGACGCCGATCACCCCCGACGCCGAGGTGGGCGCACCCCGGGAGACGTACCTGGACAGCAAGGCACGGGCCGACCGGGTCGCCCGGCGGCACCAGGCCGAGGGCGCGCCGGTCGTCGTGACGTACCCGCTGGCGGCGCTCGGGCCGCACGACCCGCACCTGGGCGATCAGACCGCCCGGCTGCGCAACGCCCTGCGCGGGCTGATGCCGCTGTGGCCACGGGGCGGCTTCCCGGTCGGCGACGTCCGGGACGTGGCCCGGCTGCACGCGGCGGTGCTGCAGCCGGGGCGGGGCCCGCGCCGGTACCTGGGCCCGGGTCGCTACGTGGACACGCGGGAGTACCTGGACGTGCTCCGCCGGGTCACCGGGCGGGCGCTACCGGCGGTGCGCCTGCCGGCCGCCGCGATGCTGCCGGTGGGCCTGCTGGCCGGGCTGGTGCAGCGCGTCACGCCGGTCCACCTGCCCGCCGAGTACGGCGCCATCTACACCTGCGCGGTGGCCGGGCCGGTGGACACCACCGCCACCGACCGGCTGCTGGACGGCGCGACCGTGCCGTTCGACCGGACCATCGCCGACACGGTGTCCTGGCTGGCCGCGACCGGCCGGATCAGCCCGCGCCAGGCCGGTCGGCTGGCCGCCGCCGCGCCCCCGCCATCCGGGCGCCCAACCGCCGGGCCGCGGTGAGGCTGGCCCAGGCGGTCACGGCGAGCAGGTCGGCGTCGCCCGGCACCCGGCGCCGGTGGTCGTCCACCACGTCGTCGTCGACCTGGTAGGAGGCCATCGCGGTGAGCAGCGCCAGCCGCGCCGTGGGCCGGTACGCCGGCGGCAGCCCGACCACGGCGTCGCCGGCCCAGGCCCGGCTGATGCCCGGCGGGCTCCCGTCCCAGTCGGCGATCCGCTCCCCCACCAGGTCCCGCACCGCGGCCGGAACGGCGGTCGCGGCCAGCTCGTCCACCGCCGCGGACGCCCGCGCGAACGCCGCCGCGACGGTCGGCCCTCCGGCCGCCCAGCCGAGGTCCGGCGGGAGCGGCGCGGGCGGCAGCAGGTCCAGCGCGGCGCCGGGGCGGGGCTCGCGGCGGGCGGTCGGGCCCATCATCGCGCCGAGGAGACGGCGGGCCCCGCCGCGCAGCCGGCCGGGCACGGCCGGCGGCAACGGCGAGCCGTCCAGGAAGACGTTCACCATCCGGTTCAGGTAGTGGAACGTCACCGCGACGCCGACCAGCTCGGGGGCATGGTCGTCGGGGAACGGCGGCGGGTCCCCGGTGGCCGGTCCCCGCGCCCAGCGCACCAGCTCGCGGACGGCGGGGTCGGTGACGGCGTCGACGCGGTCGGCGGCGACGGCGGCGGCGTCCGGCCCGCGGACCAGGCCGTGCAGCGTGGAGGTGTGCACGTCGACGCAGTACGGGCAGGCGTTGCCGAGGGAGACCGCCGCGGCGACCGCCTCCCGGGCGGCGCGGGTGCAGCGGCCCCGGGCCACCAGCGTCTCCCGCAGGATCACCCACGCGGCGGCCAGCGCCCGCGGCTGCGGCGCGTGCAGCGCCACCGGCGGGGCGAGGACGCCGAACTCGCGCTCCAGCGGGTCGTACACCCGGCGGACGGCGGGCGGCGCCGACGCAGGGGCGACCGGACGGACGTACCGGACCCGCCCCAGCGAGCGGCGGACGGCGGCCCGGGCGAACCTGTTGACCACGGTGGCCCTCCTCGTTGTCGTCGCCCGCCGCTGCCGGCGGCTCGGCGGGGCGCGGCGCAGCGTCGAGGCACGGTCGGCGGGGTCGGGGACAGCGACCCCGCCGACCCCGCCGGCCTACCCGGCGGCCCGGCCGCCGACGACCAGGGGCAGCACCGCGTCCCGGGCGGTGGTCGCGCCGTCCGGGGCGGGCGCGCCGTACCGCACCGCGACGCCGCGCTGCCGGGCCGCCTCGACGATGGCGGGGACCGCCCGCTCGGCCAGCGCGGCGATGGTCATCGCCGGGTTCACCGTCAGCGCACCCGGCACCGCCGAGCCGTCGGTGACGAAGACGCCGGGGTGGCCGCGCAGCTCGTGCCGGTCGTCCAGGGCCGAGGTGGCCGGGTCGTCGCCGATGCGGCAGGACGCCAGCGGGTGCACGGTGTACGCGCCGACCACGTCGTTGGTCCACGGCATGACGCGGGCCAGGCCGTCGCGTTCGAGGATGTCCCGCACCTCCGCGTCGGAGGCGGCCCACCCGCGCAGCGTGTTCTCCGTGGGCCGGTAGCGCAGCGCCCCCCGGCCCAGCATCTGCTGGGAGACCCGGACGGCGTTGCCGGTGGGCGGCGGCGGGCCGAAGACGCCCTCGTTGTCGTCCTCGCTCATCGTGAAGATGGTCAACCAGGACTTCCAGTGGCGCAGCAGTTCCTTCTTCTCCGCGCCGAACCAGGTGGGCCCGGTCGCGTCCGGCACCTGGGCGAGGATGGTGCCGAAGCCGGGCGGGAAGTAGAGCTGCTCCAGCGAGTAGCGGAGGTACTCCGGCAGCGACCCGTCGAGCCGGTCCCAGGTGGCCACGCAGGGCCCCTTGCCGATCTGGTACGCCTCGTACGGCACCCCGTCGGAGCGGCTGAGCCCCAGCACCGCACGCACCCGGTCCTCGTCGACGACCGCCGTGTTCAGCCGCTCCCCGTTGCCGGAGAAGTAGCGGCCGACGGCGGCCGGCATCGGGCCGAGCGTGTCGGCGGAGCGTTGCAGGATCACCGGGGTTGCCCCGGCGCCCGCGGCGAGCACCACGATCTTCGCGTCGATCGCGCCGCCGCCCACCTCGACCCGGTAGTCGACGTCGTCGACCACGGTGTAGTGCAGGCGGTAGCCGCCGTCGTCGGTCCGCTCCAGCCGCTGCACCTCGTGCAGCGGCCGGATCCGGGCGCCGTGCGCGATCGCAGCCGGCAGGTAGTTGAGCAGCAGCGAGCGCTTGGCGTCGAACCGGCAGCCGGACATCATCCAGTTGCAGTTGACACACCGTTCGTTGTCGATCGCCACCGGCACCGGGTTGGCGGTACGCCCGGCGTGGTGGCAGGCCGCCGCCCACAGGCCGCCCGCGTACGGCACGTCCGGCCAGTCCTGCCGGGTGACGGGCAGCGCCTCGGCGACCCGGTCGTACCAGGGTTCGAGGGTGTCGCGGCTGATGGCGGCGGGCCACATCCGCCGGCCGATGCTGCCGTGCCGCTCGAAGACGAAACGCGGCGCGCGCGGCATCGCGGCGAAGTAGACGACGCTGCCGCCGCCGACGCAGTTGCCGGCCAGCACGCTCATGCCGTCGCCGATGGTGAAGTCGAAGGCCCGGGTGGAGGACGCGCCGAACTTGAAGTCCTGGTCGAAGTCCTGCCCGGTCAGCCACGGCCCGCGCTCCAGCACCACCACGCGGGCGCCGCCGGCGGCCAGGTGGTACGCGGTGATCGCGCCGCCGAACCCGCTGCCGACCACCACGACGTCGGTGCTCTCGATGGCCGTCATGCCGGGCTCCCTGAGGGTGTCGTGTCGGGGTGGGGGTGGGCGAGCTGCCGGCCGTAGGAGAACTCCGGGAAGCGCCACAGGCCGTCCGCCTGCGGCGGCTTGAAGCCCATCGTCGTCATCCCGGGATGCCCGGCGGCGAGCGCGTCGACGGTGTGCAGGTGCGCCGCGGCGTCGAAGGCGATCGTGCTGAACATCGCCACGCTGACCCAGATGTCCCGCTCGGGATGGGTGGGTGCGGTCAGCCGCGCGACGAGTTCGGTGCGGTCGGGGAAGGAGAGCGCGACGAACGGCGGCACCGCGGGGTCGAGGCTCAGACCACACTCGGCCGCGTACCCGCCGGCGTGCCCGTTGAGCGCCTCGGCGAGGTTGTCCAGCGCGGGAGCCATGCCGCCCTCGTCGGTGCGGAGCACCGCGACGGCCCCGGAGGCGACCGCGCCGCCACCGATGGCCGCGCCGGCCACGGTGACGTCACCGGGGAAGCGCTTCTCCCCCGGCAGAATGGTGTCGGCGAATGCTTCGAACGTCATTGTCGTCACGTCGTCCTGGGCGCTGTCGTGCACGGGTCATCCCTCCTTTCACATGCGTCGGGATCAGGCGACGGGAGAACCGGTCCGGGTGGCCGGACAGCGCCGGGGCGGAACGTGACTGGCGGCCGGGAGCAGCACGGCCGATTCCGCGCCCACGGCACCGTTCTCCGCGGCTACAGCTTGCGCCCGCCGCTCGTGGGACGCATCTTCGGACGTGCGCAGCCGGCGGTCGCCCGGGCCCACCGAAAGGCTCCCGGGGCTCGTGACGAACCGGCGGAAATTGCGATGGGAATTGCGCGGCGACCGTTGCGGGAAACTGCGCAAATTCGAAGAAGAACCGGTTCGTAAGCGTCGATAGCCTGGCCGGGAAAGCACTAGCCAGGAGGGACGGATTCCGCATGACCACCGTCAGCAGCACCTCGCGTCGGGAGGGTCTCATCCACCGGCTCAACGGGCGGCACCACCGGGCGGCGCTCACCGCGTACCTGGCCATCGTGATCGGACACTGGGCCGAGCACCTGGTGCAGGCGTACCAGATCTGGGTGCTGGGCATGCCCCGGCCACAGTCCCGCGGCGTCCTCGGGCAGTGGTTCCCGTGGCTGGTGAGCTCGGAATGGCTGCACTACGGCTACGCGCTGGTCATGCTGGTCGGCCTGTTCCTGCTGCGGCCCGGCTTCACCGGCCGCTCACGCACCTGGTGGACGGTGGCGCTGGCGCTCCAGTTCTGGCACCACATCGAGCACCTGCTGCTGTTCGCGCAGGCGCAGACCGGGACGTACCTGTTCGGCCAGGCGGTGCCCACCAGCGTCGTTCAACTGCTCGTCGGCCGGGTCGAGCTGCACCTGTTCTACAACAGCGTGGTCTTCATCCCGATGGTGATCGCGATGTACCGGCACCTGCGCCCGTCCGACCCGGAGCTGCACGCTGCGTCGTGCAGTTGCCTGGCGGCGCAGAAGCGCGCCCTGGGCGTGCCGGCGGCGCCGGCCCCGGCCTGATGGGCCGGGTCACGCGCGTCCTGGCGGTCGTCGCCGTGGCCGCGCTCGCCGTCCCGGCGACACCGGGAGCCGCCCGCGCCGACGAGCGGCTCGCCGGCCCGGCTGACGCCCGCACCGACGAGCGGCTCGCCGGCAGCGACCCGGCCGCCGGGGCGGCTCTCGCGACGGCGCCGGCGGCGGTCGAGCTGACCTTCGCCGGCGAGCCGGACCTCGCCGACTCCCACGTCACGGTCCTCGACGGCGACGCGGCGGTGGTGAGCACCGGGGAACCGCAGCGGGCGGAGCGGCGGACACTACGGCAGCCGCTCGCCGCCGGGCTGACCGGAGACCTGACCGTCGCCTGGCACGTCGGCCTCCGCGACGGCGGCCAGAGCCGCGGGACGCTGCGCTTCAGCGTCGGAACCGGTCGCCCGCCGGCGCCGGCCGGGCCGGCGCTCGACCGGGCCACGGCCGAACTCCTGGACACCCACGCGCACCGCATCGACCCGCTCAGCGCGGTGCTGCTCCTCGTCAACGCGGTGGTGGTCCTGGTCGCCGTCACCCTTTTGGCGGTCCGTGACCCGCGCCGCCCGCGGGCCTGGCGCCTGCCGGCCGAGTTCGGCGGGCCGCCGACCAGCCCAGGGGCGGAGCCGGGCGAGCCCGGGCCCGCCCACCTCGACAGCCGGACGACCGGAAGGGGTACGACGTGACCGATCAGCAGCAGGACGTGATGGCCGCCCTGGTGGCCGAGGGTAGGGAGGTCGACGGGCTGGTGGCCGGGCTGGCCCCCGAGCGGTGGGCGTTGCCGACCCCGGCTCCGGGGTGGACGGTCGCGCACCAGATCGCCCATCTGGCGGCCACCTTCCGCCTGGCCGGGATGGCGGCGGCCCAGCCGGACGCCTTCACGGCGGTGGTGTCCCGGCTCAGCGGCGACTTCAACGGCAACGTGGAGGCGGCCCTGTCGGAGTACCTGGCCGACCCGCCGGAGGTGCTGCTGGAGCGGTGGCGTGCCGAGCGGACCACCGCCGAGAAGGCCCTCGCCGCGGTGCCGCCCACCCAGTTGGTGCCGTGGCTGGTGCGGCCGCTGCCGCCGGCTGTCCTCGCCGCCGCGGGGATGATGGAGCTGTTCGGGCACGGGCAGGACATCGCCGACGCGCTCCAGGTCCGCCGCACGCCGACCGACCGGATCGGGCACCTGGTCGGCTTCGCCGCCCGCACCTGGGACTTCGGCTACCTGGCCCGGGGGCTCACACCACCGGAGGCGGCCCTGCGCTTCGAGCTGACCGCGCCGTCGGGTCGGGTGTGGACCTTCGGCCCGGAGGACGCGACGGAGACGGTGACCGGCCCGGCGTGGGACTTCTGCCTGCTGGTCTGCCGACGCCGCCACCGGGACGACCTGGCGCTGCGGGCGACCGGCGCGGTCGCCGACCACTGGCTGGACATCGCCCAGGCCTACCGCGGGCCGGCCGGCCCGGGCCGGGAGCCGGGCCAGTTCGCCGAGCTGGACCGGCGCTGACCGGGCCCGGCGCAGGAGGGTGGGGCGGCCCGGCCACGGGCGGGCCGCCCCGACCCGCCGGCCCGGCCACGGGTGGTGGCGCCCCGGCCCGCCGGGCCACGGGTGGCGGCGATCAGCGGCGGGCGGCGGAGGGCCGCTCGACCAGGCCCGCCGACGGCTCGGGCGACCGGCGTAGCGCGCGCAGCAGCAGCGGCACCGGCAGCACCGCCACCACACCGGTGGCCACGGCGAGCACCGCGAAGCCGCCGGCCGCCAGCACGGCGCCCGCCGCCACGCTGGCCACCGCCGAGGCGGTCCAGACCACGGCGTCGACGCCGCCCTGCACCCGGGTCCGGTACGCCGGATCGAGCGCGCCGGTGAGCTGGCTGCTGCCACCGACGAACGTGAGGTTCCAGCCGAGCCCGAGCAGGAAGAGAGCCACGTTCAACCGGGCCAGCCCCGGAGCCGGGCCGAGGGACGCGAGCAGCACCGACACGACGAGCACGCCGACGCCGGTCAGCGACGCCACCAGCCCGCCGAACCGGTCGGCCAGCTGCCCGCTCAGCGGGGCGAGCCCGAACATGCCGACCAGGTGGAAGGTGAGCACGAGCCCGACGGCGCCCAGACCGTGGTGGTGGTCGTGCATGTACAGCGGGGTCATCGTCATCAGCGTCACCATGGCCACCTGGCCCGCCACCATCGCGCTCAGCGCGGTCACCACGGCCGGCTGCCGCCACACGGTGCCGGGGACCCGGCCGGCCGGCCGGCTCCGGGCCACGATCCGCAGCCGGGGCAGGGCCGCCGAGGCGGCCAGCGCGCCGGCCGCGGCCACCATGGCGACCAGGAACGGCCCGGTCAGCGCGGGCAGTCCGGCGGCGGCCGCGCCCGCGCTGCTGGGCTGCATCAGGTTCGGGCCGATGATGGCGCCGACCGTGCCGATCCAGACGACCAGGCCGACCACGAACCCCCGGCGGTGCGGCGGGTACAGCTCCGCCGCGCAGTAGCGGGACAGTTGCGCGCCCCCGTTGCCCACGCCGAGCAGCACCATGCCGAGCAGGAACGGGACCATCGCGCCGGCGACGACGGCGTACCCGGCGACAGCGGCGCCGAGCAGCGCCACCGCGTACCCGGCGGTGAGGGCGAGGCGGGTGCCGCGCCGGCTCATCAACGCGGCCAGCCCCAGCGTGCCGGCGGCGGTGCCGACCACGCCGGCGGCGTTGGGTACGCCGCTCCAGGCGGCGCTGAGGCGGTCCGCGCCGATCAACGTGGCGACCGTGCTCGCCCCCACCATGGAGGTGTTGGTGATGGCGACCCCACCGATCAGCGCCGCCGTCGACCGCCCGCGTGCGGTGATGTCCGTCGATCCGCTCATGACTGCCTACCTTGCACCAGGAGGGCGACCGGCAGCCACCCCAGGACGTCCGACACGCGCGGGTGCGGCGTGTCGTGGCGCTGCCCGGTGAGCACGTCGGTCCATCCGGCGCCGGGCAGCGTGAGCAGGGTGTCGCGCCAGCCGCCGGCCGCCGCGAGACCCACCGACAGCCGGGTGGCGACCGCCGCCAGGCCGGGCGCCCGGTGGAAGCCGACCAGATGCGCCCGGGCCGGCCCCTCGGCGCTCACCGGGCGGTAGCCGCGGAACAGCTCCGGGCGGGACCGGCGCAGCCCCAGGGCCCGGGCGGTGAGCAGCAGCTTGGCCGCCCCCGTCTCGTCCACCGGCGGCAACCAGCCCGCCTCGATCCGGTCGAGCAGCCGCCGCCGCAGCGCGAAGTCGACCGGCCGGCGGTTGTCCGGGTCGACCAGGGAGTGGTCCCACAGTTCGGTGCCCTGGTAGATGTCGGGAACACCGGGGCCGGCGAGCTGGAGCAGCTTCTGCCCCAGGGCGTTGGACCAGCCGGGCGGGGCGATCCGGCCCACGAACTCGGCCACCTCGGCCAGCAGCTCCCGGTGGGCGACGACCCGGCGCGGCCAGTCCCGGACCAGCCCCTCGTACGCCGGGTCCGGACGCAGCCAGTCGGTGCGTGTCCGCATCTCCCGGACGACCTTGAGCAGGTGGTCGGCGAGCCGGTCCACGCCGATCGGCCACGCCCCGACCAGGGTCTGCCAGGCCAGCGGCTCGACCGCCGGGTCGCCGACCGGACAGCGGGCGGACCAGCGCCGGACCCGTCCGGCCCACTCGCCGGGCAGCTCGCTGAGGACGGCCAGCCGTGCGCGCACGTCCTCGGCGCGCTTGGTGTCGTGGGTGGACAGCGTCGTCATCGTCGCGGGCCGGGCCGCCTCCCGGGCGGCGTTGGCGGCGTGGAACTCCGCCGGGGGCACGCCGAACCGGTCCGGGTCGCCGCCGACCTCGCCGAGCGCCACGAGCGCCTGGTGCCGGTAGAAGGCGGTGTCCTCGACGCCCTTGGCGCTCACCGCGCCGGTGCTCTGCTGGAAGCGGACCGCCAGCGGGCCCGCCGGGCGGGCCACCATCTCGTCGCGCAGGCGCCGGGCCGGCCCGGCCAGCCGGGGGTGCTCCCGGGCCACCGTGGTGACCGCCTCGTCCAGCGTCCAGCGGTGCGCGGGCAGGTAGGCGCGGTACGCCGGCATCGCGACCAGCAGCTCGCGGACCAGGTCGGTCACCGCCTCGGCGGGCTGCTCCGGCAGCACCGCCCGGGCCGCCGCCACGATCCGGTGGGTCTCCGCCACGAGGAGGGTGTCGACGACGTGCCGGCGGGCCGCCCGCGCCACCGCCGGGAACCGGGTCCGGCCGGCGGGCCCCGCGGCGGCGGCCAGGCCGTCGCGCCCGCCCGGGTCGACGAACACCCCGCAGATCTCCCGCAGCGCCTCGTACCCGGTCGTGCCGTCGACCGGCCAGGTCGCCGGCAGGTCCTCGCCGACCGCGACCACCTTCTCCACCACGATCCAGGCGTGCGGGGCGGCCGCCCGCAGCCGGCGCAGGTACCCGGTCGGGTCGGCCAGCCCGTCCGGGTGGTCGATCCGCAGCCCGGTGACCTCCCCGTCGGCGATCCAGCGCAGCGGCAGCGCGTGCACCGCGTCGAACACCTCGTCCCGCTCGGTACGCAGGCAGGCCAGCGTGTCGATGTTGAAGAACCGGCGGTACGTCAGCTCGGCGACCCCCCGGCGCCAGCCGACGAGGCGGTAGTGCTGCCGCGCGTGCACCTCCCCGACCGGACCGGTCCCGGTGCCGGGGGCGAGCGGGAACCGGTGCTCGTGGTAGGTCAGGGTGTCGTCGACGACCTTCAGGTCCCGCTCGGCGGCCGCCCCGCCGTCGCCGTCGTCGGCGAGGACCGGCAGCAGCAGCGGCCCGGCCGACCAGTCGACGTCGAAGTACCCGGCGTACGGGGAGCCGGGCCCGCGCCGCAGCACGTCCCACCACCACGGGTTCGCGGCGGCGTCGGCGACGCCCATGTGGTTGCACACCACGTCCACGACCAGGCCGAGCCCGGCCCGGCGGAGCCGGTCGACGAGTTCGCGCCGGCCGGCCTCACCACCCCGGTCTGGGTCCACTTCGAAGGGGTCGGTGAGGTCGTACCCGTGGTCGGAGCCCGGCGTGGCGGCCAGCAGCGGCGACGTGTAGACGGCGCCGACGCCGAGCCGGTCCAGGTAGTCGACCAGGCCGGCGGCGTCGGTCAGGGTGAACCGGGGCGAGACCTGCAGTCGGTAGGTGCTGGTCGGCGCGGCCATCAGCCGGTGAACCCGCTCGGCCGCCGGCTGGCCGCCCGCCGGTCCCGCCCGTACGTCTCGGTGAGCCGGCGCAGCCGGAACTCCAGCCCGGGGCTGAGCGCCCGGGGTGGCAGCCGCCACGTCCAGTTGCCGTCGGCGCGGCCGGGAACGTTGAGACGCGCCTCCGAGCCGAGTTCCAGCAGGTCCTGCACCGGCAGCACGGCGAGGTACGCCACCGAGCCGAACACCGCCCGCGCCATCGACCAGCAGATGCCGTCGGCGATGCCGCCGAGGTAGCGCTCCACGCGGGACCGCTCGTCGGCGCTGCGCTCGGCCCACCAGCCCAGCGTGGTGTCGTTGTCGTGGGTGCCCGGGTAGGCGACGCAGTCGACCGGGTGGTGGTGCGGCAGGTGCTGGTTCTCGTCGCCGCCGAACGCGAACTGGACCAGGCGCATGCCGGGGATGCCGGCGTCGACGCGCAGGTGCTGCACCTCGGCGGAGGCGGGCCCGAGGTCCTCGGCCAGCAGGGTCACCTCACCGAGGTCCTTGCGGAGCCGCTGGAACAGCGCCAGGCCCGGCCCGTCGCGCCAGGACCCGTCGCCGGCCCGGCCGGGCACCGGGACGGCCCAGTAGCGCAGGAAACCCCGGAAGTGGTCCAGCCGCACCATGTCGTACCACTCGGTCATCCGCCGGACCCGCGCCACCCACCAGGCGAAGTCGTCGGCGGCCATCCGGTCCCACCGGTAGAGCGCGTTGCCCCAGACCTGCCCCTCGTGGCTGAACTCGTCGGGCGGGAAGCCGGCCACGGCGACGGGCCGGCCGTCGGCGTCGAGGTCGAACAGGTCCGGGCGGGACCAGGTCTCGACGCTGTCGACGCCCGGGAACATCGCGATGTCGCCGATCAGCTCGACGCCCAGCGCGGCGGCCCGGGCGCGGACCGCCCCGAAGTGCCGGGCGAACAGGTACTGCTCGAACCGGTACCGGTCGAGGTCGTCGGCGGCGCTCTCGTCGAGCCGGGCCAGGGCGGCCGGGTCCCGGCGCGCCAGCGGCCCCGGCCACCGCGTCCACGGGCCGCCGTGGCGGTCCCGCAGCACCATGAACCGGGCGTAGTCGTCGAGCCAGCCGGCCTGGTCCCGGCAGAACGCCCGGTAGTCGGCGGTGGGGGTGAAGGCCGCGTGCGCCCGGGCCAGGAGCCGCCGCTTCACGGCGAGGGCCCCCGGATAGTCGACCCGCTCCCCCGGCAGCTCCGGCTCGGCGGCCAGGTCCGCGGCGTCGAGCAGGCCGTCGTCGCACAGCCGGTCCACGCTGACGTAGAGCGGGCTGCCGGCCAGCGTCGCCGGCGACTGGTACGGGCAGCCCTCCGCGCCGACCGGGTTCAGCGGGAGCAGCTGCCACACCGACTGCTCGGCCGCGGCCAGGAACTCCAGCCACTCCTCGGCGGCGGGACCCAGCTCGCCGACGCCGTACCGCCCGGGAAGGGAGCTGGGGTGCAGAAGGATCCCGCTGCGTCGGGTCAGCATGGCGCGTGTCGTCCTCTCGGTCGTCAGGGGCGGTGCGGTCAGTCGGCGGGGCGGTAGAGGGCCTCGTACCGCCGCGCCGCGTCGTCCCAGGTGAACCGGGCCCGCATTCCCCGGTCGCGCAGCGCCGCCCAGCCGGCGGTGTCGGCGTGCCGGGTGACCGCCGCGCGGACGGCGGCGACCAGGTCGGCCGGCCGGTCGCCGTCGTACGCGATGCCCAGCCCGGACTCGCCGATCGTCTCGGCCATGCCGCCGACCCGGCGCACCACCGGAACCGAGCCGTAGCGCAGGGCGATCAGCGGCGCCAGGCCGCACGGCTCGTAGCGGGACGGCGCGAGGAAGGCGTCCGATCCGGCGTACGCGAGGCGGGCGGCCGCCTCACGGCTGTCCGGGTGGAAGGCGACGCCCGGGTGCCAGCGGGCGGCCCGGACGAACGCCCGCTCGTACCCGGCGCCGGTGCCGACCACGACGAGTTGGATGCCGAGCGCGGCGATCTCGTCGATGCCCTCCAGCAGCGCCTCGACGCCCTTCTGCGGCACCAGCCGGCCGACGAACGCGAACAGCGGCACGTCCGGGTCGACCGGCAGGCCGCTGGCGCGCTGCAACGCCGCCCGGTTCACCGCCTTGCCGGCCAGGTCGTCGACGTCGTAACGGGCCGGGAGGAAGCGGTCCGTCGACGGGTCGAAATGGTGGTAGTCGACCCCGTTGAGGATGCCGTGGTAGTCGCCGCCCCGGGAACGCAGCAGATGATGCAGCCCCGAGCCGTGCGCCGGGGTGAGCGTCTCGTCGCGGTAGCGCGGGCTGACGGTGGTGACCGCGTCGGCGTACCGGATGCCCTGGGCCAGCAGGTTGCCGGTGCCGTAGCCGGTCAGACCCAGCTCGGTGGCCTTGTCGTACGGGAAGAGTCCCTGGTAGGCGAGGTTGTGGATGGTAAGCACCGAGCGGGGCGCGGCGGGTCGCCGGCGCAGCTCGGCGGGGACGTGGCCGACGTGCCAGTCGTTGCAGTGCACCGCGTCCGGCCGGTGGGCGGGGTGGGTGGCCAGTTCGGCGACCGCGCGGGAGAAGAGCACGAACGAGGCCAGGTGGCGCTCCACGTACCCCTCGGGCCGTTCCCAGTCCGGGTGCGCGTCGGAGCCGAGCGTGAGGTACCGGACCCCGTCGTGGTCGCCCAGGTCGGTGACGTGGAAGCGGGCTCGGACCCGGCCGGCCGCCACCGGCACCGTCCCGACCGGACGGCCGGCGGGCAGGCCGGCGTACCCGGGGAGGACCAGGTCGACCCGGTGCCCGCGCGCGGCGAGCGCCTTCGGCAGCGCCTGGGCGACGTCACCGAGCCCGCCGACCTTGACCAGCGGAGCCACCTCCGACGTGGCGAAGAGGACCCGCAGCGGGGTGCTCACCGGCGTACCCCCGGAAGGGTCGACGCCGGGTGGAGCCCGCGCCCGGGCGCGGACCCCGGTGAGGGCGGCACTACCGGGCCCGGCGGCGCGGGCGGGGCGGCTCGGAGCAGGACGGCGGCCGTCCCGGCCACGTCCAGACGGACGCCGCCGGGGACCGGCGCGACGCGCAGCGCGGCGACGGCGGGCGCGGTCCACGTGGCGCCCGCGGCCGTCAGGCCCTCCTCCTCGCCGACCGCCACGCTCGCGGCGCCGGCGGCCGTCGCCGCGCGGACGCCCCCGGGGGAGTCCTCGACCACGAGGCAGTCGGCCGGGTCCAGGCCCAGCCGTTCGGCGCCGAGCCGGTAGCAGTCCGGGGCGGGTTTGCCCCGGGGGGTCTCCCCCCAGGTCACCGTCGCGGTGAACGCGCCGGCCAGGCCGAGTTCGCGGACCACCCGCCGGGCCCGCCGGTCGGACGCCCCGGTCACCAGCGCCATCGGCAGGCCCGCGTCGCGCAGCGCGCTGACCAGCGCCACCGCACCGGGTACGGCGACGAAGTCCAGCGCCGGCTCGGCCTCACGCACCTGGCGCAGCACGTCCTGCCGGTCGGCCTCCGGCAGGTCCCCGAAGAGCGTCGCGACGGTGTGCTCGGGCGCGCAGCCGAGCACGTCACGCCGGATCGCCGCCGGGTCCGGCCAGCGCCCGTACCCGGCGGCGATCCGGCGCCACAGCCCCACGACGGCCCGGCTCGAGTCGATGAGGACTCCGTCCAGGTCCCACAGGACACCGGCGAACTCGCGCATGCTCACCCGGCCCCGCCCGCGATGGCGGGCAGGATGACGAGCACGTCGCCGTCGTTGGTGCGGGTGTCGAGCAGCCCGCTCTCGCGGACGTCGACGTCGTTGACGTACAGGTTGACGAACCGGCGCAGCCGACCGTCGTCGGTGACCAGCCGGGAGTGCAGGCCCGGGTGCCGGGCGGCCAGGTCGGACAGGACGTCGGCGAGGGTCGCGCCGTCCGCGGTGACCTGTCTGTCGCCGCTCGTGAACTGCCGGAAGACCGTCGGGACGGTCACGTGCACGGCCACGGATGCTCCTCTCAGGTGGTGGGGATCTCGTCGCCGGGCATCGCGCCGGCGAGGTACGACAGCCGGCCGGCCGCCACGGCGTGCCGCATGGCGGCGGCCATGGTCAGCGGCTCCTTCGCCTGGACAAGGGCGGTGTTGACCAGCACCGCCGCCGCGCCCAGCTCCATCGCGAGGGTGACGTGCCGGGCACTGCCCAGGCCGCCCTCGACCACCACCGGAATGCCGACCTCGTCGATGATCCGGCGGATCGGCGCCGGGTCGGGCACGCCCCGGCCGGAGGCGACCGGCGCGGCCATCACCCGCAGCGCCGAGCAGCCGAGCGACTCCAGTGCGCGGGCGGTGTCCAGGTCGGGCAGGATGAAGGGCAGCACCTCGTAGCCGGCCTCGCGCAACCGGCCGGTGGTCTCGACGGTCGCCCGGTTGTCGGGCAGGTTGGTGCCGTCGCGCACGTCGAGCTTGAACACCTCGATGCCGTACGAGTCGTGCAGGATCTCGACGGTCCGCCACGCGCTGTCGGCGGACCGGGCGAAGGACGTGGTGCCGACCCACAGGTAGCGGTCCAGCGGCAGTTCGTCGTCCAGGTCGGACAGCAGGAGGCTGGACCGGCGGTTGTCCGGGTCGACGGTGGTGATGAAGATCTGCGACCCGGTCACCTCCAGCACCTGCCGGACCACGGTGGGCTCGGTGTACTGCTCGATGCCGACGAGGAGCCGGGAGGTGAGTTCGCGGCCGCCCAGCACCAGCCACGACTCCGTCAGATCCCGCTCCGGCAACGTCTCCACGGACAAGGGGACACCTTTCTGTCGCGGCCACCGGCGGGGTGACCGGTCGGGGGCGGCGGTACGCGGCCGGCGGACGCCGGCCGCGTCGGTCCCGCGCGCTCTCGGGGAAGGGGTGGGCTCAGCCCTTGACCGGGCTGGACTGGTACGACAGGACCCGCCAGTCGCCGTCGGCACGGACGGAGACGAACGTGATCCGGCTGGACCGTTCGGGGGCGACCTCGTCCTCACCGGCCAGCAGGAAGCCGCCCTCGGCCACCATGAAGGCGCAGTCGGCGTGCAGCAGCTTGATCTCGACCGGCTCGAAGCGCAGCCGCGAGCCCTTGTACGGGCCGGCGAACGCCTCGGCGAGCCAGGACCGGATCTCCTCCCGGCCCTTCAACTGCTCGTCGCCCATCAGCATGCTGCCGTTGTCGGTGAACATGGCGGCGACGGCGTCGGCGTCGCCCGCGTCCCAGTTGGCACGGACCCGCAGCGGGGCCGTCAGCGAGTGGCCCTCCTCGCCGTTGCTGTAGGCGCCGTAGTTGGTGGCCCACTGCTTGGCCTGGGTGACCAGCGACGCTGCCTTGGTGGTCATGTCTGCTCCTCGCGGGATGCACCGGCGCGGGGCGCCGGGTCGGTGGACACGGGGTGTGGGTCAGCCGGCGGTCAACGCCGCCTCGACCGGGGCGGGGACACCCCGGAGCAGGTCGGCGGCCTTCTCGCCGATGGCGATGGTCGCGGCGTTCGGGTTGCCGCTGACCAGGCGCGGCATCACCGAGGCGTCGGCGACGCGGAGCCCGTCGACGCCGAGCACGCGCAGCTCCGCGTCGACGACCGCGCCCATGGCGCAGGTGCCGGCCGGGTGGTAGATCGAGTGCGCGTACCGGCGGACGTAGTCGCGCAGGTCGGCGTCGGACTCCGAGGCCGACGGCCGGTACGGCCGCTCGGTGTACGGCGAGAGCGCCGGCTGCCGGGCGATGTCGAGCCCGATGCGCAGCGCCGCCACCGCGTCGTCCAGATCGGACTCCTCGGCGAAGTAGTTGTGGATGATCTTGGGTTTCGCCGTCGGGTCGTCCAGGGCCAGCAGCACACTGCCCCGGCTGCGCGGGGCGAGCATCGACGGGCCGTACGACAGGGCGTGGTCGGTGGGGGTGCCCAGCCCGTTGTCGGCGAACATGACCGGCGCGGCGAGGAACTCCACGTCCGGCGCGGGCAGGCCGTCGCGGATACGGACGAACCCGCCCGCCTCCGGCCCGTTCGAGGTGAGCGGCCCCCGGCCCTCGGTCATGAACTGCTCCAGGTGCTCCGGCGTGTCGGCGGCGAGCAGGCTGACCGGGTGCGAGTGGGCGTAGATCAGCGGCACCAGGACGTGATCCTGGAGGTTCTGCCCGACCTGCGGCTGGTCCAGCACGACGGGCAGGCCCAGCGCGGTCAGCAGCGCCGCCGGCCCGATGCCGGAGAGCATCAGCAGCTGCGGCGAGTTGTACGCCCCGGCGGAGAGCACCACCTCGCGCTCGGCACGGATCTCGACGTCCTCGCCGAGCCGCTGGCCGACCACGCCGACCGCGCGGCCGTTCTCGACGAGCACCCGGTGCACCTGGAGGTTCGTCTCGACGGTGAGGTTGGGCCGGTCGGCGGCCGGGTGCAGGAAGGCGGTGGCGGTGCTGCACCGCCGGCCGTCCCGCTGGGTGAGCTGGAACAGGCCGAAGCCGTCCTGCTCGGCGCCGTTGAAGTCGTCGTTGGCGCCGAAGCCGGCCTCCTGCGCCGCCGCCACGAAGGCCGCGGACATCGGGTTGCGGGCCCGGCCCTCGGAGACGGCGAGCGGCCCGCCGACCCCGTGGTACGCCGACTCGCCCCGCTCGTTGTCCTCGGAGCGCTTGAAGTACGGCAGCAGCTCGTCGTAGCGCCACCCGGGCTGGTCCCAGCCGTCGAAGTCGGAGCGGTGACCACGGATGTAGATCATCGTGTTGATCGAGCTGGTGCCGCCGAGCACCCGGCCGCGGGGCAGGTAGATCCGGCGGCGGTTCAGGTGCGGCTCGTCGTGCGTGTCGTAGTCCCAGTCCAGCTGGGTGCGGAACAGCCGGCCGAACGCCACCGGGACGTGCACGTTCTGCGCCGTGTCCGCCGGGCCGGCCTCGATCAGGCAGACCCGGACGTCGGGATCCTCGCTCAGCCGCGCGGCCAGCACGCAGCCCGCGGAACCGGCGCCCACGATCACGTAGTCGTACATCCACCCCTCCTCGTCGCCGGGCCGCCAGGCGGGCCGCCGGCGCGGCGTGCTGCGGGAGCCGGCCGCCGGTGCCACCGGCGGCCGGCCCGATGTCAGATGTAGAGGCTGTTGGGCTCCAGGCCGCAGAGCACCCGGCCGTAGAGCTCGTAGTTGGTGTGCGGGGTCATCAGGGCGTGCAGGTTGACCGTCTGCACGTCGCGGGCGATCCGCTGGATCGGCACCGAGCTGTAGATCGAGGAGCCGCCGCTGGCCATCGCCAGCACGTCCACCGCGGCCCGGCCGAGCTGGCAGACCGCGCCGACGTCGGCCCGGGAGCGGGCCCGCTCCTCCACCGTCCACGGCTGCCCGGAGCGGCCCTTCTCGTCGACCAGCGCGGTGACCCGGTGGGCGTGGAACTCGGCCTGGTCGGTCCGGAGCGTGGCCTCGGCCACCTGGAGGTGGGTCACCGGCGCGTCGGCCTGGCTGTCGTAACTGGTGTACGTGATCTTCCGGCCGGGCAGCCGCTCCAGGAACGCCTCGCGGGCGGCCCGGGCCAGGCCGAGCACCGTGCCGACCGACGAGGCGGCGGCGACGCCGAGCAGGGGCGCCCGCCACACCGGCGAGTCGGCGTTGCGCTTCGACGCGTACTGCCCCTGCAGGACCGCCGGCAGCGGCAGCACCCGCTCGGCGGGGACGAAGACGTCCCGCGCCACGGTGGTGACGCTGCCCGAGCCGCGCATCCCGGCGGTGTGCCAGTCGTCGACGATCTCCAGGTCGGTCATCGGCACGAGCATCATCACCGGCATCGGCGTGCCGTCCGGCGCCGCGCCCATCGCGATGATCTCCTGCCACTGGCTGTGCCAGGCGCCGCTGATGAAACCCCACTGGCCGTTGAGCAGCACCCCGCCCGGGCGGGGCTCGGCGCTGCCGGTCGGGCTGAGCGTGCCGCAGACGCGGACGTCGGGCGTGGTGAAGACCTCGTCCTGGACCTCGTCCGGGAACATCCCCACCATCCAGCCGGGGATCCACCACACCGAGGCGGTCCAGGCGGCGGAGCCGTCGCCGCGGGCCAGGTGGGCGGCCACGTCGCAGAGGGTGCGGGTGTCCGACTCGTACCCCCCGTAGCGGCGGGGGACCCGCATGCGGAACACGCCCGCGTCGCCCATCGCCTCGACGACCTCGTCGTGCAGGCGGCGGTTCTCCTCGGACCAGCCCGCGTGCTTCTGCAACAGGGGCACCAGCTCGGCCGCGCGGCGCACCAGCTCCGGGCCGGGCACTGTCTGGGTGACGTCCACCCTGACCTCCTCGCAAGTCGTCGTGTTCGGCGGTTCCGCCCACCCCGGGGGCACGGTGCGTGCCGGGTGTGCCACGGGTCGGTGACCCGGTACGGCGTGGTCCCCGGCACAGGCGGCGGAACGGACCCGGTCGGCCGGTCCTGACGTGCCCCGGGTGCCCTTGGCATCGTCTGCGGCGCACGCGGAGCCCCGCATCTTTCGAAGTGCGGTGTTGCCGGTGCCGTCGGCCGGCCCAGGAGGGCGACCACCGCCCGGTAGCGCAATCACAAAGATGCGTTGAGTGACGGGCCCCGGCCACGATTCAGGGAGCGATCACCACCGGTACCCGGCGTGGTCCCGGCCGCCGGCCGGCCCCGCCGCACCCGAGGGAAGGGAACACCCCATGTCCACGACCACGCAGGCCACCCGGCCCGACCTCGACGCCTACTACGGCCCCTTCACCAGCGAGAAGGAGAAGGAGGTGCTGGGCGTCCCGCTGCGCCTGGTCGGCGCCTGGAGCCGCAACGACGCCGCCGGTGTGGCCGACACGTTCACCGACGACGGCATCCTCATCCTCCCCGGCGACGTGTTCAAGAAGGGTCGCGACGAGATCTACTCGTTCATGGCCGCCGCCTACGCCGGCCCGTTCAAGGGCACCGGCGTGACCGGCAACCCGGTCGACGTGCGCTTCGTCAACGACGACGTCGCCCTGCTGCGCACCCACGGCGGCATCCTCGCCCCGGGCGAGACCGAGATCGCGCCCGAGCTGGCCGTCCGCTCCACCTGGGTCTGCGTCCGGCGCAACGGCGAGTGGAAGCTCGCCGGCTACCAGAACAGCCCCCGTGGCGCCGGCGCCACGCTGCGCTGGTGACTCCCGCCCGACATCCCGCGAGGAGCGCATCATGACCACCACAGCGACGACGCGGTGGGGCGACGCGACGCAGATCCTCGGCGCCGCCGGCGTCACCGAGGATCCCGCCTACGTCCGCGACTTCCCCAGCGCCGAGGAACGGGCGATCCTGGCCGTCCCGCAGCTCATCCAGGCGGCGTGGAAGGCCAACGACGCCGACCTCTTCGCCGACATCTTCGCCGAGAACGGCAGCCTGCTGATGGGCGACGAGCAGCTGACCAGCCGCGAGGAGATCCGCGCGTACATGGCCAAGGGGTTCGGCGGCCCCTACCGGGGCGCGTACGTCAAGGGTTACCCGGTCGCCCTGCGGATGCTGCACCCGGACGCCGCGATGGTGGTCACCGGCGGCGGCATCATCCTGGCCGGCGAGAGCGGCATCGCGCCCGACCGGCACATCCGCGCCACCTGGATCATCGTCCGGCGCGAGGGCGAGCGCCCGCAGTTGCTGTCCCACCAGAGCAGCCCCGTCACCGGCTGACCGGCGGGGCCGGCCCGTCCCGGGCCGGCCCCGCCCGCCGTCCACCCACCCACCCACGATCGAGGAGTCTTCCGATGTCGACCGAGTCCGTGGAGCGGCCCTCACCGGCCCGGATGTACGACTACTTCCTGCACGGCACGAACAACTACCCGGTGGACCGGGTGGCGGCGGAGGCGGTGATCGGCCGGGTCGGTCAGACGCTGACCCGGGACGTGGTCTGGGAGAACCGCCGCTTCCTCGGTCGTGTCGTGCGGTACCTGGCGGCCGAGTGCGGGATCCGGCAGTTCATCGACGTGGGCGCCGGGCTGCCGAGCCAGGAGAACACGCACCAGGTGGCGCAGCGGGCGGTGACCGCCCCGCGGGTCATCTACGTCGACAACGACCCCGCGGTGGCCGAACACGGCACGCGGCTGCTCACCGAGCAGGAACGGGCCAACACCGCCATCCTGACCGCCGACCTGCGCGACCCCGCCGCGATCCTCGACCACCCGGACACGAAGGCGCTGATCGATTTCTCGGAGCCGGTCGCCGTGCTGTTCGTCGCGGTCTTCCACTTCGTCCGCGACAGCGAGGACCCGGCGTCGATCCTCCGCGCGTTCCGGGACCGGATGGCGCCCGGCTCGTACCTGGCGCTGTCCCACCTCGCGGTGGAGGGCTCGCCGGCCGAGGAGCGCGCGCTGATGGAGGAGAGCTACCGCAACGCCACCGCGCCGATGGTCTACCGGTCGACCGCGGCCATCCGCGGGCTGTTCGACGGCTTCGTCCTCGTGCCGCCGGGCCTGGTGCCGACCGGCCGGTGGCGGCCCGACGAGCCGGACGCCCCGTCGACCGAACGGATGTACGCCGGCGTGGGACGCAAGCCCTGACGCGCCGCAGACCATCCGGCCCCGCACACCCGAGGAGAGACATGCGCGTCGTCTTCGCCCTGTGGCCGAACCCGGCCCACCTGTACCCGCTGGTCCCGCTCGCCTGGGCGATGCAGAGCGCCGGGCACGAGGTCCGCGTCGCCTCCCATCCGATCCTGGCCGACAGCACGAAGGCCGTCGGGCTGACCCCGGTCGCGGTCGGCGACCCGCAGCTCATGCCGATGGGTCCCGGCCGGCCGCAGCCGCGCAGCGTCAAGGAGCGGCTCGACCGGATCACCGCCGCGCTGGACCTCTCGCCGGCCGACAAGGACGTCTGGGACGTCTTCTACCAGTTCATGCTGCCGTCCATGTGGGACTTCCACCCGGTCGGCTCGACCGCCGCCGACCCGCACCCGGTCCTCGACGACCTGGTGGAGTTCACCCGCGCGTGGCAGCCCGACCTGGTGCTGTGGGACCCGTGCTTCCCGGCCGGGGCGGTGGCGGCGCGGGCCGCCGGCGCGGCGCACGCCCGGCTGCTGTGGGGCCTGGACTACTTCGCGTCCACGATGGACCGCTTCGCCGAACGGGCCGCGCGCCCGGGCCCCGGCCCGGAGGCCAACCCGCTGGTCGAGACGATGCGCCCGGGTGCCGAGCGGCACGGCCTGGACGTCGACGACGAGCTGCTGCTGGGCCAGTGGACGGTCGACCCCACGCCGGCCGGGGTACGGCTGCCGACCAGCGTCCGGACGGTGCCGGTGCGGTGGGTGCCCTTCGCGGCGCAGGAGGCGCTGCCGCGCTGGCTGCACCGGCGCCCCGAACGGCCCCGGGTCGCGCTGTCCCTGGGCCTGTCGCAGCGGATGTACTTCAAGGGCGGCTGGGACCACGTTCCCGGGTTGCTCCGGATGGTCGCCGACCTCGACGTCGAGGTGGTCGCCACGCTGAACGCCGACCAGCTGGCCGGGATCCCCGAGCTGCCGGAGAACGTCCGGGCGCTGGACTACCTGCCCCTCACCCAGCTGCTGCCGTTCTGCGCCGCCCTCGTGCACCACGGGGGCATGGGCACGTTCGCCAGCGCGGCCGCGCTGCGGGTGCCACAACTGATCACCGACTCGGACGACGACAACGGCATGATCACGATCGAGGCCGACGGCCTGGAGTGGTCGATGGCGACCAAGCACATCGAGTCGTCGGTGACCGCCCGGTGCGTGGCGCAGCGGGGCGCCGGCCTGGTCCTGGACATCAAGAACCTGTCCGTGGAGGCGATGCAGAAACAGCTGGTCCGGGTGCTGGACGAGCCGTCGTTCCGGGAGGGCGCGGACTCGCTGTACGAGGACCTGCTCGCCACGCCGAGCCCGACCGAGATCGTGCCCGTGCTGGAGAAGCTGACCCGGCGGCACCGGGTCTGACCCCGCCGGCCCGGCGGCACCGGGCCTGACCCCGGCCCGACCCTCCCCCGGCGGCGGCCCCGCACGTGCGACGCCGCCGGGGCGACCCGTCGCGCCCTGAGCGCCCTGTCGCGCGCGGGCCGATCCGCGCCCGTCCCGCCGCCGGCGGACCAGCCCGCCCCGACCACCCGGAGAACCGATGATCAACGTCTTCCAGCCGACGCTGGGCGCGGCGGAGCTCGACGCCGTGCGCGACGTGTTCGACAGCAACTGGCTGGGGCACGGGCCGCGCACCCGGCAGTTCGAGCGGGAGTTCGCCGAGCACGCCGGGTTGGCGCCGGAGCGGACCATCTTCATCACCTCGGCCACCGCCGGTCTCTTCCTCGCCGTGGAACTGCTGGGCCTCGGGCCGGGCGACGACGTGGTGCTGCCGTCGATCAGCTTCGTCGGGGCGGCCAACGCGATCGCGGCCGCCGGCGCCCGGCCGGTCTTCTGCGATGTCGACCCGCACACCCTCAACCCGACCGTCACCGACGTGGAGCGGGCGCTCACCCCCGCCACCAAGGCGGTGATCGTGCTGCACTACGGCGGCGTGCCGGGCGAGGTGGCGGCGATCGCGGAGCTGTGCCGGCAGCGCCGGCTGGCACTGGTGGAGGACGCGGCGTGCGCCGTCGCGTCCACCGTCGACGGCCGCGCCTGCGGCAGCTTCGGCGACATCGCCATGTGGAGCTTCGACGCGATGAAGATCCTCGTCACCGGCGACGGCGGGATGCTGCACGTGCGGGACGACGAGCTGGCCCGGCGGGCGCACCGGCTGGCGTACCACGGCCTCGAACACGCCAGCGGCTTCTCCGCCGCCGGCAAGGGCGTGCCGCACCGCTGGTGGGAGCTCACGGTCCGGGAGTACGGCCGCCGGGTCGTCGGCAACGACCTGACCGCCGCGATCGGCCTGGTCCAGCTGCACCGGCTGCCGGAGTTCGTGGCCCGCCGGCGGGAGATCGCCGGGACGTACGACCGGCTGCTGACCGACGCCGAGGGGGTCCGGCTCCCCCCGCCGGTGCCCGACGGCCAGGTCAGCTCGCACTACTTCCACTGGGTCCAGCTCGACCCGGCGATCCGCGACCAGGTGGCGGCGGACCTGCTGGACCTCGGGATCTACACCACCTTCCGGTACGCGCCGCTGCACCGGGTGCCCGCGTACGGCGACGGCGGGCACCTGCCCGGCGCCGACGAGGCGGCGCGGACCACTCTCCTCCTACCGATGCACCAGGGGTTGACCGATGCAGACGTACGAACGGTGGCGGACAGCCTGCGCAAGTCCGTCGACCAGCGACGGGCCGCGGCCGGTGGCTGACCGGACGGCCGGGCGCTCCCGAGGGCGGGCCAGGTGAAGGCCCTGGTGCTCGCCGGCGGCTCCGGCACCCGGCTGCGCCCGCTGACCTACTCGATGCCCAAGCAGCTCGTGCCGGTGGGCAACCGGCCGGTGCTGGAGCACGTGCTGGACGCGGTCCGCGCCGCCGGCGTGACCGACGTCGGGGTGGTGGTGGGCGGCTGGGCCGAGCAGATCGCCGACGCCCTCGGCGACGGCTCCCGGCTGGGCGTACGGCTGACGTACCTGCGCCAGGACCAGCCGCGTGGCCTGGCCGACTGCGTCCGGGTGGGCCGTGGGTTCCTCGGTGACGACGACTTCCTCATGTACCTCGGCGACGTCATGCTGCCCGACGGCGTGGCCCGGTACGCCGACGAGTTCCGCGCCCGCCGGCCGGCCGCGCACGTGCTCGTGCACAAGGTGGCCGACCCGCGCGCCTTCGGCGTCGTCGAACTGGGCCCGGACGGGGCCGTACGGCGGCTGGTGGAGAAGCCCCGGCACCCGCGCAGCGACCTCGCCCTCGTCGGGGTCTACTTCTTCACCTCGGCGGTGCACGCCGCGGTCGACGCGATCACCCCGAGCGGCCGGGGCGAGCTGGAGATCACCGACGCCGTGCAGTGGCTGGTCAGTGCCGGCGCGGACGTCCGCGCCAGCGAGTACCACGGCTACTGGCGGGACACCGGCCGGGTGGAGGACCTGCTGGCCTGCAACCGGCACCTGCTCGACGGCCTGGCCCGCGACGTGGCCGGTCAGGTGGACGCCGCCAGCGAGCTGACCGGACCGGTGGTGGTGGCGCCCGGCGCCCGGGTGGTCGCCTCCCGCGTGGAGGGGCCGGTGGTGATCGGCGCGGACACCGTCGTCCAGGGCTGCCGCATCGGGCCGCACACCGCGATCGGCCGCGGCTGCCGGCTCACCGACACCGAGGTGACCGACTCGATCGTCCTGGAGGGCGCCTCCATCACCGCCGTCCGGGGCCTGCAGGGCTCGCTGATCGGCCGGTCCGCCACGGTCCGTCCCGGCCCGACGACCGGCAGCCGGCTGGTCGTCGGCGACCACACCCGGGTCGAGATCGCCGCATGACCGGCGCCGGCCACCCGCCCGCCCGCCGCCGGGCCGAATCCGCAAGGGAGATGCGATGAGCGACGAACAGAAGGCGTTGCTGCTGGACAGCGTCCGCAAGTACCACCAGGAGATCCAGGAGGAGCGGCCCTTCGTTCCCGGCGTGACGGAGATCTGGCCGTCCGGGGCGGTGCTGGGGGTCGAGGAACGGGTGGCGCTGGTCGAGGCCGCGCTGGACCTGCGTATCGCGGCCGGGCGCAACGCCCGCAGGTTCGAGTCCGCGTTCGCGCGCAAGCTGCGGGTCCGCAAGGCGCACCTGTGCAACTCCGGGTCGTCGGCGAACCTGCTCGCGGTCTCGGCGCTCACGTCGCCGCAGCTCGGCGACCGGCGGCTGCGGCGCGGGGACGAGGTGATCACCGTCGCCGCCGGGTTCCCCACCACCGTCAACCCGATCCTGCAGAACGGGCTGGTGCCGGTCTTCGTCGACATCGAGCTGGGCACCTACAACGCCACCGTGGAGCGGGTCGCCGCGGCGATCGGCCCGAAGACCCGGGCGATCATCCTCGCGCACGCGGTCGGCAACCCGTTCCCGGTCGCCGAGATGGCCGAGCTGGCCAAGGAGCACGGCCTGTTCCTCGTCGAGGACAACTGCGACGCGGTCGGGTCGTTCTACGACGGCCGGCCCACCGGCAGCTTCGGTGACCTGGCGACGGCGAGCTTCTACCCCGCCCACCACATGACGATGGGTGAGGGCGGCTGCGTGGTGACCTCCAACCTGGTGCTCGCGCGGGTGGTGGAGTCGCTGCGGGACTGGGGACGCGACTGCTGGTGCGCGCCCGGCGAGAGCAACACCTGCATGAAGCGCTTCGAGCACCGGATGGGCTCGCTGCCTGACGGCTACGACCACAAGTACATCTACTCGCACGTCGGGTACAACCTGAAGACCACCGACCTCCAGGCCGCATTGGGGCTCGCCCAGCTGGCCCGGGTCGACGAGTTCTGCGCGACGCGCCGGCACAACTGGCGGCGGCTGCGCGACGGCCTCGACGGCGTGCCGCACCTGCTGCTGCCGGAGGCCACGCCCCGCAGCGACCCGAGCTGGTACGGCTTCGTCATCACCGTCGTCCCGGGAGCGCCGTTCACCGTTCCGGAGCTGGTGGACTTCCTGGAGGAGCGGAAGATCGGCACGCGGCGGCTGTTCGCCGGCAACCTGACCCGCCACCCCGCGTACGCCGGCCAGCCCTACCGGGTGGTGGGCGAGCTGACCAACAGCGACATCGTCACCAGCCAGACCTTCCACGTCGGCGTCTACCCCGGCCTCACCGACGAGATGATCGACTACGTCGTCTCGTCGATCCGGGAGTTCGTCAAGACCTACGGGTGACCAGCCGGCCCGTCGGGGCCGGCCGGCATCCTGATTGGAGCCTGAAATGGGTGTTCTGACCGACCGACGAGACCCACGGGTGGCGGTCATCGGCCTCGGCTACGTCGGGGCCTGCATCGCGGCGGTGCTGGCCGAGCGGGGCCTCGACGTGGCCGGTGTGGACGTCGACCCGCACCTGGTCGACGAGCTGCGCCGCGGGTACTGCCGTTTCGAGGAGCCCGACCTCGCGGACCTGCTCCGGGCGGGTGTCGACACGGGCCGGCTGCGGGTCGGCACCGACTACGCGGCGGTCGCCGACGCCGACGTCGTCCTGGTGACCGTCGGCACCCCGGTACGGCTGGACGGGTCGCTCGCCGACGACCAGCTGCGCGGCGCCTGCGTGGAGCTGAGCCGCCACCTGCGCCGCGGCCAGCTGGTGGTGGTCAAGAGCACCGTCCCGCCCGGCACCACCCGGGACTTCGTGCTGCCGCTGCTCGCCGGCGGCGGGCTGGTCGGCGGCACCGACTTCGGGCTGGCGTTCACGCCGGAGCGGCTCGCCGAGGGCACGGCGCTGCGGGAGCTGCGGACCTTCCCCATCGTCGCGGGCGGCCTCGACGCCGGCAGCACCCGGGACGCGGAGACGTTCTGGCGGCGCGCGCTGGGCGTCGACGTGATCCCGGTGGAGTCGCTGGAGGCCGCGGAGATCGTCAAGCTCGCCGACAACTGGTGGATCGACCTCAACATCGCCCTCGCCAACGAGCTGGCCAAGTTCAGCGCGCTGTACGAGGTGGACGTCCTGGAGGTCATCCAGGCTGCGAACGGCATCCCGAAGGGCACCGGCACCATCAACATCCTGCTGCCCAGCGTCGGGGTGGGCGGTTCCTGCCTGACCAAGGACCCGTGGATGGTCTGGCACTCGGCGCAGCAGCGGGGCCTGGAGATCCTGACGGCGCCGGCCGGCCGACGGGTGAACGCCGGGATGCCCGCGTACACCGCGCGGTTGATCCTCGACGAGTTGGCCGCGCTCGGCCGCCCCGCACGTGGGGCGCGGGTGGCGGTGCTCGGCCTGGCCTTCAAGAACGACACCGGGGACCTGCGCGCCACGCCGGTGCTGCCGGCGGTCGAGGCGCTGCGGGAGGCGGGGTGCGCGGTGCGCCTGCACGACCCGCTGGTCGACCCGGACGAGACCGAGAAGCTGTTCGGCCTGCGCCCGGTGGCGGACCTCGACGACGCCGTACGGGACGCGGACTGCGTCGCGGTGCTGGCGCACCACCGGCCGTTCGCCGGGATCGATTTCGCCGCGCTGCCGGTCACCCGCCCGTGCCTGGTGCTCGACGGGCGGGCCTACTACAGCCGGGAGCGGATCGCCGAGCTACGGGCGGCCGGCTTCCACTACCGGGGGATCGGCCGGTGAGCGCGCGGGTCGTGGTGACCGGCGGGTACGGATTCATCGGCGCCCATCTGGTGGAGCGGCTGGTGGCGCGGGGCGACGAGGTGACCGTCGTCGACGGCGCGCCCCCGGCGACGGGACGTCCGGCGTGGGCCGGGCAGGTCCGGTTCGTGCAGGCCGACGTCCGGGACGCCGGGCGGCTCGCCGAGGCGATCGCCCCGGGCGTCGACGTGGTCTACCACCTGGCCGCCGTGGTCGGCGTGGACCAGTACCTCGCCCGGCCGCTGGACGTCATCGACATCAACGTCACCGGCACGCGTACCGTGCTGGACCTGGCCTGCCGGGCGGACGCCCGGGTGCTGCTCGCCAGCACCAGCGAGGTGTTCGGCAAGAACCCGGCGGTGCCGTGGCGGGAGGACGACGACCGGGTGCTCGGCGCGACGTCGGCGGACCGCTGGACGTACTCGACGAGCAAGGCGCTCACCGAGCACCTCGCGTACGCCTTCGGCCGGCAGCACGGGCTGGCCGCGACGATCGTGCGGTACTTCAACGTCTACGGTCCCCGGCAGCGGCCGGCGTACCTGGTCAGCCGCTCGGTGCACCGGGCGCTGAACGGCCGGCCGGTGGTCGTCTACGACCGCGGCCGGCAGACGCGCTGCTTCACGTTCGTCGACGACGCGGTCGCCGGCACGCTCGCCGCGGCGGACCGTCCGGAGGCCGTCGGCGAGTCGTTCAACATCGGCAGCATGGTGGAGAACACCATCGCCGAGGTGGTGGAGCTGATCGGCGCCCTGACCGGCGGCGCCGCCCGGTCCGACGTGGACACCCGGGCGGTGCTCGGCACCGCCTACGAGGACCTGGCCCGCCGCATCCCGGACACCACCCGGGCCCGGACGATGCTCGACTGGAAGTGCGAGGTGCCGCTGCGCGACGGCCTGGCCCGCACGGTCGGGTGGGCCCGGGACAACCCGTGGTGGCTCGCCCTGCCCGACACCGGGGCATCCTGACCCGACAGACCAACCGTCGCCGCCCGTCCCCGTTCCGGGGCCGGGCGGCGACAGCGCGTTGACCAGGAGGCATTCGGACCGGCTCCCGCCGCCGGAGGACGCGAGACCTCGTGGTCAACGGACGCGGGCCCCTCGGGGCCCAGCGGCGCGCACGGCGGCCGGGGTGCGGGGGGCGGCGCCCCGGCCGCCGTGCGCGGTCGGTGGGGCTACTGCCGCGCGGGCTCCGGGGAGCCGCCGGTGCCGGCCGCCGGTTCCCCGCTCCCCTGCGCCGCGTCGGCCGACGGCTGCTCCGCCGTCGGGCGGACCCGCCGCAGCAGCAGCGCCGAGAGCACGGCGAGGAGCACGGCCAGCCCGGCGCTCACCACGCCCGCCGCGTTGAAGCCGCTCGTGAACGCCTCCCGGGCCGCCTCCAGCAGTGCCGCGCCGGTCTGCTCGGGCAGCTGGCTGACGACCGTGCTCGCGCCGGCGAGGGACTCCTCGGCCGCCTCGCTGACCTCACCCGGCAGGCCGGCGGGGACGGCGGGGGCCACCTCGCCGCGGTAGACCGCCGTGCCGACGCTGCCCAGCAGCGCGACGCCGAGCGCGACACCCAGTTCGGTGCTGGTCTCGGACATCGACGACGCGGAGCCGGCCCGCTCGGGCGGCGCCGCACCGATGATCAGGTCGGTGCCCAGCACGGCTCCCGGGCCGAATCCGAGGTAGACGATCACCAGACCGGTGACCGCCAGCCCGAGCCCGCCGGCGCTACCCACCAGGCCGATCAGCGCGTAGCCGACCGCGGCGATCGCCATGCCGCCGGCCACCACGTAGCCCGGCGCGACGCGCTGCGCGATCATCGGCGCCAGCATCGACCCGATCAGCATGGACACCGCGTACGGCAGCATCCAGAGACCGGCGCGCAGGGGCGAGAGTCCCTCGACGAGCTGGGCGTACTGGGCGAAGAGCAGCGCGATGCCGCCGATGGTGGCCCCGCCGATCAGCATGATGAGCAGCGCGGCGCTGAAGGTGCGGTTGGCGAACAGGCGCACGTCCAGCAGCGGGTGGGCGAGCCGGCGCTGCCGGTGGACGAAGGCCACGCCGATCACGAGCCCGACCACCATGGCCAGCAGCGGCGGTGCCCCGAACCCGTCCTTGGCCAGCTCCTTGAGGCCCCAGACCACCGGCAGCACGGTGGCCAGGCTGAGGGCGACGCTCACCAGGTCGAGACGGCCGGCGTCGGGGTTGCGGTACTCGGGCAGCAGCGCCGGCGCGGCGATCAGGAGCACGACCATCACCGGTACGCCGAGCAGGAACACCGAGCCCCACCAGAACCCCTCGAGCAGGGCGCCGCCGATCAGCGGCCCGATGATCGAGCCGATCATGAAGCAGCTCATCCAGATGCCGATGGCCATGGTGCGCTGCTGCGCGTTGCGGAACATGTTGCTGATCAGCGACAGGGTCGACGGCATCAGCGTCGCACCGGCGACGCCCAGCAGCGCCCGCGTGGCGATCAGCATCTCGGCGCTGGTGGAGTACGCGGCGACGACGGAGGCCACGCCGAAGGCGGCCGCACCGATCATCAGCAGCCGCCGCCGGCCGATCCGGTCGCCGAGGGTGCCCATCGTGACCAGGAACCCGGCGATCATGAACCCGTAGATGTCCATGATCCACAGCAGCTGGGCGGCGTCCGGCGCCAGGTCGGCGCTCAGGTGCGGCAGCGCCAGGTAGAGCACGTTGAGGTCGAGCGCCAGCAGCAGCGTGGGCAGGGCGAGCACCGCGAGCCCGACCCACTCCCGCCGGCCGGCCCGGGGCCCGGCCTCGCTCTCGTTGACGTCCATCATGGTCCTTTCCGTCCGGGGTACGCGGAACCGCGCGGCCTACTTGTCGTAGTCGTCGTGCAGCCGCCACCAGCTGTACGGCGTGGTCTGCGGCCGCCCGTCCGGGGTGTCCTCCCAGGTCTCCTGGCGACCCAGCGGGGTCAGGTCGAGGAACGTCCAGTTGCTGCCGAGGGCCTCCACGCCGCGGGCGGTGGTGAAGTACGTGCGGTACACGTCGTCGCCGTCGCGCAGGAAGACACTGAGGCCGAACGCCTCCCCCGCCTCCGACGTCAGCCCGAGGTCAGCGTTGAAGTCGGTGCCGTAGGACGAATACCAGGGCACCGACCAGCCCATGCGCTCCTGGAAGGGCGTGATCTCGGCCAGCGGGGCCCGCGAGACCAGGGCGAGCGTGGTGTCCCGGGCGTTGAGGTGGGCCGGATGCCCGAGGTTGTCGACGAACATCGAGCAGCCCTCGCAGCGGTGCGCCGAGCCCGGCGTGAACATGAAGTGGTAGACGACGAGCTGCCGCCGCCCCTCGAACACGTCGGCCAGGCGGGCCTTCCCGGCCGGGCCCTCGAAGACGTACTCCTTCTCGATCCGCGTCATCGGCAGCCGGCGGCGCTCGGCGGCGAGCGCGTCCCGGGCCCGGGTCGCCTCCTTCTCCTTGACCAGCAGCCGCTCCCGCGCGGCCTGCCACTCCTCCGACGACACGACCGGTGGCAGGTTCATGATCTCTCTCCGTCCGTGGTGTGAAGCGTCCTGGGGGGGTGCCGGCGGCCGGCCGCGCACGCGCGCGGGTCACGGCGAGGGGACGTGGCCCGTGCGGGGGACCCACGACCGACCGTGGTCCGGCACCCTGGTCCACCCTGTCCGGGGCCCCTCTCGGTCCACTCCCGGTTCACTCGCGGTCGCCGCCGGTGACGTGACGGCCTGTCGCCGGAGCGCTGCGTTACGGTGACACCATGCGTTTCGGGCTCCTCGGTCCGCTGGGCGTCTGGACGACGGACGGCGCGCCGGTCACCGTGCCCGATCTGAAGGTCCGTGTCCTGCTCGCCGCCCTGCTGGTCCACGAGGGCCGTCCCGCGTCGGTCGACCGGCTGGTGGAGGACGTCTGGGGGGACCGTCCACCGGCCAACCCCACCGGGGCGCTCCAGACGAAGGTCTGGCAGCTGCGCCGCGCCTTGAACGCCGCCGAGTCCGGTGCCCGGGACCGGGTGGTCTCCCACCCCCCGGGGTATCTGCTGCGCACCGACCCGGACCCGACCGACGCCGAGCGGTTCACGGCGCTAATGGAGCGGGCCGCCGGCACGACCGGTCCGGACGCGCGGGTGGCCCTCCTCGACGAGGCGCTCGGTCTGTGGCGCGGCCCGGTGCTGGCCGACTTCCCGGAAGCCCCGTTCGTCACGGCGCTGGCCGCCCGGCTCGACGAGCAGCGGTTGGCCGCCACCGAGGACCGGGCCGAGGCCCGGCTCGCGCTGGGCGAGCACCACCTGCTCACCGGGGAACTCGCCGACCTGGTGACGCGTCACCCGTACCGGGAGCGCCTGCGCGCGCTGCACCTGCGGGCGCTGTACCGGGCGGGCCGGCAGGGCGAGGCCCTGGACCGCTACGAGCGGTTCCGCCGGCGGCTCGCCGACGAGCTGGGCGTGGACCCGGGCCCCGAGCTGGTCGCCCTGCACCGGGCGATCCTGTCGCACGACCCGGCGCTGCTCGCCCCGCCGGCGACGACCGGCGCGGTCACCGTCGCGCCGGTCCCGGCGGGCGCCGCGCACCCGGCGGGGGTACGCGGCAACCTGCCCGCCCCGCTGACCGACCTGGTGGGCCGGGAGGAGGCGGTACGGGACATCCACGGCCTGCTCGACGCCGCCCGGCTGGTGACCCTGGTCGGCTCGGGCGGGGTGGGCAAGACCCGCCTGGCGGTCGAGGCGGCCCACCGGCTCGTCGGGGCGTACCCGGACGGCGTGTGGCTGGTCGAGCTGGCGGCGCTGCGCCGCGCCGGCCCGGCGGCGCTGGCCGGGTCGGTCCTCGCGGTGCTCGGCGTCCGCGAGAGCGTGGACCTCGCCCCCGCCACGCCGGCCGAGCACCTGGTGGAGGCCCTGCGCGGTCGCCGGCTCCTGCTGGTGCTGGACAACTGCGAGCACGTCGTCGAGGCGGTCGCCGAGCTGGCGCACCGGGTGCTGCGGCACGCGCCGGACGTCCGCCTGCTGGCCACCAGCCAGGAGCCGCTGGGCGTCGCCGGGGAGCAGGTCTGCGCCGTACCGCCGCTGGCCCTGCCGGACCCGGCGGTCAGCGACCCGGCGGTGCTCGCCCGGGCCAGCGCGGTCCGGCTCTTCGTCACCCGCGCGGGCGCCGCCGCGCCCGCCTTCGCGCTCGACGAGGGGAACGCCCGGGACGTCGCCGAGCTGTGCCACCGGCTCGACGGCATCCCGCTCGCGCTGGAACTGGCCGCGACCCGGGTCCGGTCCCTGGGGGTCCGCGGCCTGCTGACCCGGCTCGACGACCGGTTCCGGGTGCTGACCAGCGGGCACCGCGGCGCGCCGCCCCGCCAGCAGACCCTCCGCGCGATGATCGACTGGAGCTGGGAGCTGCTCGGCGAGCCCGAGCAGGTGGTGCTGCGGCGGTTGGCGGTGCACGCGGACGGCTGCGCGTTGGAGGCCGCGGAGGCGGTGTGCGCCGACGACCGCCTCCCCGCCGACCAGGTGCTCGACCTGCTGGCCCGGCTGGTCGACCGCTCGCTGGTGGTGATGGCCGAGCTGCCGGGCGGGCCGCGGTACCGGCTGCTGGAATCGGTGGCCGCGTACTGCGCCGAGCGGCTGCGCGAGGCCGACGAGGTGGCTTCCGTCCGCCGCCGCCACCGGCGGTACTACACGGCGCTGGCCCGCCGGGCCGACGAGGCGCTGCGCGGTCCCGAACAACGGCAGTGGCTGACCCGGCTCGACCAGGAGACCGCCAACCTGCGCCACGCGCTGGACGGCGCGGTCGCCGACCGGGACGCGGCCGGGGCGCTGGAGCTGACCACCGCGCTGGCCTGGTACGGCTACCTGCGCGGGCGGCTGCGGGAGGCACGCCGGTCGATCGAGACCGCCCTGGGCGTGCCCGGCCCCGCCCCGGAGCCGCTGCGGTCGGCCGCGGCCTGCTGGCAGGCCGGGCTGGCGCTGCTGGAGGGCGGCGGTGACCACGCCCCGCTGGTCGCCCCGGCGCTCGCCGGCTGGCCGGCCGGCGCGGACCCGGCGGCTCGGTCGCGGGCGGTCTGCTTCCTCGGGCTCGCCCTGCTCAACACCGGCGACGTGGCCGGCAGCACCGCGCTCGTCGACGAGGTTCTGCCGGAGTTCGAACGGCTCGGCGACCGGTGGGGCGTGGCCACCGCGCTGAGCCTGCGGGCCAACCAGGCGCAGGCCCGGGGCGAGCTGGCCGCGGTCCGCCGCGACGCCGAACGCGCCGTGGCCCTCTTCCGGGAACTGGGTGACCGGTGGGGCCAGTTGCAGGCGTCCTTCCCGCTCAGCTCCCGCGCGGAGGCGACCGGGGACTACGCGGAGGCGGCCCGGCTGCACCGCGAGAGCCTGCGGATGGCCGAGGAGCTCGGGCTGTGGCTGGAGGCGGCGGACCGCCTCTCCGGCCTGGGCCGCATCGCCCTGCTCGCCGGCGACTACGACGGGGCACGGGAGTTCCACGAGCGGGCGCTGCGGCTGGCCGCCGAGCAGAACTGCAAGCCCGCCGAGCTGTACGCGCAGATCGGTCTGGGGCTCGGGGCCCGCCGGGAGGGCCGCCTCGCCGAGGCGGAGGACCTGCTGCGCGGCGTGCTGGGGTGGACCCGGCAGCCGGGCCTGGACGCCGAGGTGGTGCGGGCGCTACTCCTGGCGGAGCTGGGGTTCGTCGCCGAACTGCGGCAGGCCGCGCCCGCCGCGCACGACCTGCACGCCGAGTCGTTCGCCCTGGCCACCGCCATCGGGGATCCGCGGGCGCAGGCGCTGGCGTTGGAGGGGCTCGCCGGGGCGGCGGCCGTCGACGGCCGCCCCGGGGACGCGGCCCGGCTGCTCGGCGCGGCGGCGGTGGCGCGGGCCTCGGTGGGCGCGCCGCTGCCGGACGGGGAGCGCGGGGACGTCGACCGGATCACCGCCGCCGCCCGCGCCGCGCTGGGCGCCGCGGCGTTCGCCGAGGAGTTCGACCGGGGCACGACGCTGCGGCCGGACCAGGCCTACCGGTCGGTGTCGGCCACCGCCGGCCGTCCGGCCTGACCGGGCCGGGCGGCACGCCGCCGCCCGGCCCGGTCCCGGCAGCCCGCTGTCAGCCGTCGGCGGTGCCCTTCGAGTTCTGGTACGCCGCGATGTGCCACCGTCCGTCCCGCCGCACCACCGTGGACGTGGCGAGGAAGCCGCGCTCGGGGACGATCCCGCTCTCGCCCTCCAGCAGCACGCTGCCCCGGGTCACCAGCAGGGCGATGTCGGCGGTGAGGAAGCGGACGTCGAGCGGCTCGACGTACACCCGCGTCCCCGCGTACGGGCCGGCGAACCCGGCGGCCATGAACGCGCGGATCCCGTCCCGGCCCTTCATGTACGAGTCCCCGATGAGGGTCCCGTCCTCGGTGAAGATCGCCGCGAAGCCGTCGGCGTCGTTGGCCGCCCAGGCGGCCATGATGCGGGTCGCCACGTCCCGCACCGCGGCCTCGTCGGTCAGCACGGCGGTGTCGCCTGCGGACATGTCCTACCTCCTCGTGGTCCCACCGGCACGCCCGGCGGCGTGGGTGCGTCTCAACAGGTGATCCGGGCGTCCGGCGAGGTCAGGTAGCCCATCATGTTGGGATCCCAGACGACCGCCCGGTACGTCCAGGTGCCGCTGCCCCGGCAGGCGAAGTCGAGCCGGTTGACGGTGCCCGGGTCCATCCAGCGCTCCAGCACGGTCCGCCAGCCGGTGTCGGTCGACTGCCAGCGCATCAGCCAGAAGATCGCGTAGACCGTGCAACCGTTGGTCGCCACGCTGCGTACCGACACGCCGGTCGGGCTCAGGGTCGGGGTGCTCGGGGCGGTCACGCACGTCGCCGGCGCGGTGTCCGCCCGCGCCGGGGCGGGGCCGAAAGTGGCCGTCGCCGACGCGCACCCGGCAACGAGGGCGGCGGACGCGACCCGGGTGGAGACGCTCATGGTTTCCTCCTCAACGGTCCCGCTCACGGGACGCGTACCGGTAGGCGTCGACGATCGTCTGCTCCAGCCGGTTGCCGTCGGTGTCCACGAGGACGGCCCGCAGCGACAGCGACGCCGCGCCCGGCGGGGTGGCCACCACGGCCCGGTAGCCGGCTCCGCCCGCAGGCACCACGCGCGCCGGCCGCCACGTGCGGCCCGCGTCGCCGGAGACCTCGACGGCGAGTTCCCGTACGGCACCGACCCGGGCCTGCGGCTGGGACATCACCGTCACCGGCAGCACGGTCACCGGCCCCGGACGCACCCGGTTGTGGTCGTCGACCGGCGGCGCGTACCGGACGGCCCAGAGCGGGAACGACTCGCCCGCCTCCCCCGCCGGGTCGGAGCGGAACGTCCACACCGAGTCCACCCGCGTCGACAGGTCGGAGAAGGACGGCCGGGTCGTCCGCTTCTCCACCCGGAACGTGCCGGGGCCGGGCGGGACCTCCGTCTCGAGGTTCCCGGCGCCGGAGCGGGCCAGCAGCACCCCGTCGCGGTAGAGCAGGGTGGACGCGGTGTCGGTGAGTGAGCCGCCCCGGTGGGAGTCCTGGTCGGAGTAGATCGGGACGCCGAACCAGACGGTGTCGCCGCGCCGGCCGGCGTGGCCCGCGAAGTCGAACATCGGCCCGAACACCGCGGCGTTCCACCGGTCGGTGTACCGGTGGCCGGCCCGGTAGCTCCGGTAGCCCTGCCCGAGGGCGGTGACCTCGGTGGGTAGCCCGCCCGGCCCGGGGACGTTCTCACCGAAGGCGCCGCTCCACTGGGTGTCGCCCGCGTCGAGCAGGTGGACGGTGCGGGCCGGCAGGCGGAACGGCAGCAGGGCGGCCAGCGTCCCGGTCACGCCGGGAGCCGTCGCGAAGTGGGCCTTGGTGGCGGGCCGGCCGGGCACCTGCGCGACCAGCCGGGTGTCGACGGCGGCGAGGTCGCCCTCGTCGACGGTGCGGTCGAGGCCGGTGAAGAAGCCGCCGGGGCGGGTGTCCAGCAGGCCGTACGTGTACGGGGTGTCCGCGAAGTCGCCGCGTGGCCCGGGCACCCCCCAGGTGGAGGCGAGGTAACCGGTCATCCGCGTGGCGTCGACGTCGCCGCCGATCTGCCCGGCGTACAGGCCGTCGAAGCCGTCCGCCGCCAGTGACAGGGTGAACCCGGGGCGGTCGCCGTCGCGCCGCTCGAAGCCGAGGTCCACCAGGGCGGTACGGGCGTCGGGCCGGGGCACGGAGGTGCGTACCGGCGCCGATCGCCGCGCGTCCACGGTCACCGTGGCGTCCCGGTCGAGGACCAGCTCGGGCTGGACCAGCCGGTGCCAGGTGGAGCCGGTGTCGCCGAAGTCGACCACGTCGGCGACCAGGACGTACGTCCCCCTGGGCAGCTCGGCGGAGGATGTGCCGGCCGCGTCGCTCAGCACCGCCCGGACGTCGCCGGTGAGGTCGAGGACCATCGTCTCGGCGACACTGCTCGCCCGTCCGTCCGGGCCGAGGTGGCGCACCGTCAGCGTGTGGGTCTCGGCCGCCGGTCCCGCACCGCCCGACGCGGTGGTGCTCGCGGGCCCGGACGCACCGCCGGACGTCGCGTCGCTCCCCTGCCCGGACGCGCCGTCCGACGTGGCGGTGCTCACCGGGCCGGGGGCCGGGGCGGCCGGGGTGTGCAGCCGGATCCGGGCGAGGTGCGCCCGCTGGGAACGGATCGCCGCCCACGCCGCCGGGGCGGCCGACTTCGTGAGGGTCACCGCACCCGCGTGCGGCAGGCGGGCGGTGGTGCGCAGACCGGGCCCGGTGAGCCCGGCCGCCGGATCGGCGCCGCGTCGGGTGACGAGCAGCGGCAGCCCGGGGCTGCGCGCGTCGTCGTAGCCCGCGCGGACCAGTTCGGTGACGTCGAACAGCCGCCGGTCCAGCAGGCCGGCGGTGACGAGCGGACGCGCGTCCTCGGGGAGCACGAGCTGCCGGCCGCCCGCGCGGAGGGTGGTGAACCGGATCCCGGCCCGGCCGGCGCCCGGCGTGACGGTCACCTGCGCGCCGTCCGCCGAGGCGGTGACCCGGTCGCCGGTGAGCAGCGTGACGGTGTGCCGGGCCGGCGCCGTGGACGGCGGGCCGGCCGGCGCGGGACGGGCGGCCCCCGACCCGCCGGCGTCCGCCGCCGTCCCCCCGCTGTCCGCACCGGACCGCACGGCTTCCCGACCGGACGGGGCAGCTTGAGCCGGTGGGGCCGGCAGCGCCAGGACGGCGGCCAGCAGGACGGGGACCAGTGCCCGCCCGGTCCCGCGGCCTGGTCGACCTGTGCCGTCCGGTGACCGCTCCCCACCCACGTCCCGTACCTCCGCGTTCGACCGGCCGCCGGGCGGCGCACGCCGGGCGGTGACTGGTTTCCCTCGTCCGCATCGTTCTCCGGCCGTCCCGCGGCGCGCATCTTCCACCGTGCGCTCTCCCGGGCCCGCGCCGTCGGCTGCGCACGGTGGAAGATGCGCCGTACCGGGCGGCGGCCGGACGATCCCACGGTGTGGAGGGCGGATGCGAGGGAGCCTCCGCGACGACCCGGCGGCCGTGACCACTCCGGTGGGCGCGTCCGCGGTGAGGAGCCGGTGATGACGGCGGTACGCGAGGACCGAACAGACAGACGCGCGAGGATCTTCTTCCCGGAGCTGGAGGGACTACGCGGGATCGCCGCCGTGCTGGTCATGCTGACCCACGTCGCGCTCACCACCGGTGTGATCGCCTCCGACATGTACGGCGCGTCCGGCAACCCGGTCGCCGGGCCGGTGCTGAACACGATGGACGTCAGCGTGCCGATCTTCTTCGTCCTGTCCGGACTGGTGCTCTACCGCCCGCTCGCCCTGGCCACGCTCACCGATCGGCCGGCGACGCCGCTGCGGCCGTACCTCTGGCGGCGGGCGCTGCGGATCCTGCCCGCGTACTGGGTGCTGACGGTCGTCGCGCTGGTGGTGCTGAACGCCGACGCCGTGGACGGGCCACGGGACGTCCTGTTCCCCCTGCTGGTGCTCCAGGTCTACGACCCGGCGACGATGCCGACGGGCATGGAGCAGACGTGGAGCCTCGCCACCGAGGTCGCGTTCTACCTCACGCTTCCGCTGGTGGCGTGGGCGCTGCGCCGGTGGGCGCGTCGGGTCACCGACCCGGCCGCGCGGGTACGGCGGATCGTCCTGCCGCTGGGCGGCGTCGTGCTCGTCGGCGCCGCCTTCGCCGCCTACCACCACCTGCCGTCCATGGGCGCCTTCCCGGCCCAGCACCTGTGGCCCACCGAGTACGTGGGCTACCTGGCCGCCGGCATGGTCCTGGCGACCCTGTCGGCGGTCGCCGAGGTGGCACCCGAGCGGCAGCCGGCGGTGTACCGGTTCCTCGGCCGCTTCCCCGGCGTGGCGTGGCTCGGTGCGCTGGCCGCGTACGCGCTGGCCTGCTCGCCGGTCAGCGGCCCGAACGAGATGAACTACCCGCCGCTCGGCGCGGCCATCGTCGACCACACCCTCTACCTGGCGATCGCGGTGCTGGCGGTGGCACCGCTCGCGCTGCCGAGCGGGCGTCCCCGGTACATGCGCGCCGTGCTGTCGAACCCGGTGGTGGCCTTCCTCGGCCGGATCTCCTACGGGGTCTTCCTCTGGCACGTGTTCCACCTGTGGCTCTTCTTCGGCCTCACCGGCACGCCGCTGGGGACGGGCAACTTCTGGCTGGTGACGGCGACGATCCTCGGCGCCAGCGTGGTGACGGCGACGGCGAGCTGGTTCCTCGTCGAGCGGCCGGCCATGCGGCTGCGACCCTGGCTGGGCCGCGCCCCGGTCGACCCCGGCGCGGAAGCGCCCCGGACGGTGCCGGAGCAGCCGGCCGTCACCGACGCGCTGCCCGGTTGGGCCACCGGGACGGGCACGCCGGTCGTGCCGGTCGCGCCGGTCACGCCGGTCGCGCCGGTCGCGCCGGTCACGCCGGTCGCGCCGGTCACGCCGGTCAACTGACCACACCGGACCGGCGGTACGCGGGCGGAGGGTCCGCCCGGTTGGGAACGGAGGGAGAGGCGATGAGCGGGACCCCGAGGGACCGGGCGGTCGTCCTGGGCGCAAGCATGGCCGGCCTGTTCGCCGCGAAGGTGCTCGCGGAGGCGTACCGGGAGGTGGTCCTGGTGGACCGGGACCGGTTGGCCGACGGGACGGCGCCGCGCCGCGGGGTCCCGCAGGGCCGGCACCTGCACGGGCTGCTCGCCCGCGGGCAGCGGGCCATCGAGGAGATCTTTCCGGGCTTCACCGCCGAACTGACCGCCTCGGGCATGCGCTCCGGTGACCTGGGCACCCGGATCCGCTGGTACTTCGACGGCCGCCGCCTGGCGCCGGCGGAGACCGGCCTGCTGGTGGTCGGGGGCTGGCGGCCGGGGATCGAGGCCCTGGTGCGGCGGAAGGTCCTCGGCCTGCCCGGGGTACGGCTGATCGACGGCACCGACGTCGTCGCGCCGGTCGCCGCCACGGACGGCACCCGGATCACCGGCGTCCGGATCCACCGCCGGGACGCGGGCACCCCGGAGGCGCTCGACGCCGACCTGGTGGTGGACGCGACAGGCCGCGGCTCGCGGACCCCGACCTGGCTGGCCGAGCTGGGGTACCCGGCGGTTCCGGAGGAGCGGGTCAAGATCGGGCTGACGTACACGAGCGCCCGGTTCCGGTTCCGCGACGACCCGTTCCACGGCGACGTCTCGATCAACCCGGTCGCCACGCCGGCCCACCCGCGCGGGGCGTTCCTGGCCACCCTCGGCGAGAACCGGGGGCTGCTCTCGCTGACCGGCGTCCTCGGCGACGAGCCGCCGACCGACCGGGACGGCTTCCTCGCGTACGCGCAGTCGCTGCCGGTGCCCGACGTCATCGACGCGGTACGGGACGCCGAGTTCCTCGACGAGCCGGTCTCCTTCCGGTTCCCGGCGAGCGTCCGCCGGCGGTACGAGCGGCTGCCCCGCGTACCCGACGGGCTGCTCGTGGTCGGCGACGCGCTGTGCACCTTCAACCCCGTCTACGGCCAGGGCATGACGGTCGCCGCGTTGGAGGCGCTGCTGCTGCGCCGGCACCTGGCCGCCACGGCGGCACCGCGTCCGGGCCGGTTCTTCGCCGACGTCGCCCGGCTCCTGGACGCGCCATGGGAGGTCGCGGCGGGCGGCGACCTCGCCCACCCCGGTGCCGAGGGCCGGCGTGGGCTGATGGTGCGGATCGCCAACACGTACCTGGCGCGGGTGCAGGCCGCGGCCACCAGGGACGCGCGGGTCACCGAGGCGTTCCTGCGGGTGGCCGGCCTCGTCGACCCGCCCCAGGCGATCATGCGCCCGTCGGTGATGTGGCGGGTCCTGCGCCGGGGCGGCCGGCCGGCGGCGCCGGCCCGGGGCGCCCCGACCGCCGTCCGCCCGACTGCCGACGACCGCGGCTGAAACCGCCCGACGGTCCCCCGCGGGGACCTCAGCCGGGGCGGGTCAGCTCGGCGTAGTCGGCGGCGGTGAGGGGCGCCAGCGACAGCGACCCGTCGGCGCGGGGCACCCCGAGCGGCTGCCCGTCGCGCAGGAACGACACCGAGTCGACCTCCGCGCGGGCGGTCAGGGTGCACACGATCTGTCCGAAGGCGAGGATCTCGTCGCTGCGACCGATCTCGTCGCCCGCCTCGGGCACCTCGACCTCGGCCCGGTCGCCGGCGAGCCGCACGCCCGCCACGGTGACCCCGCCGGGCAGCGCGGTGGTCAGGCCGTTGTCGCGCTCGGCCTGGTTCGGGCCGGCGAGCAGGTGCTGGAGTTGCCCGTCCAACGTCGGCGGCGTGTCGATCCGCCGGACCACGGGCACGAGGCGGTCGTCCCGGAGGAAGCACAGCACCTCGTCCACCTGACCGGCCGGCACGGTCGAGGTGGCCGTGCCGGGTGTGGGGAACGGACCGGGCGGCACCTCCACGGCGCGTGGCCCGTCGTCGGTGGGGACGCCGCAGCCGGCGAGGAGCAGGGCGAGCAGGACGGCCGCCGCCGCGCGCGCGGTCACCCGACACTCCCGGGCAGCTCCACCCGGAAGCGGGCGCCACCGCCGGGCCGGTCCCCCACCGTCGCGCGCCCGCCGTGCGCGGCGGCGTGCTGCGCGACGATGGCCAGGCCGAGGCCGGTGCCGTCGGTCCCGGCGCGGGCGTGGGCGGCGCGACCGCGGACGAAGCGGTCGAAGATGCCGTCGCGGTCCTCCTCCGGTACGCCCGCGCCCGCGTCGTCCACCTCGATCACGCCGGTGCCGGTGCCGGCGTCGACCGACAGGCGCACCGCGACCGGACCGCCGCCGTACCGGTCCGCGTTGTCGAGCAGGTTCACCAGCAGCTGCTCGGTACGCCGCCGGTCGACCCGCCAGTCGGCCGGCGTGTCCGGCTCGACCCGCACCAGATCCTCGGGGAGCGCCCGGGTGCGGCACACCTCGCGGGCGAGCGCCGCCACGTCGACGTGTTCCCGCTGTGCGGGCTGGTCGGCGCGGGCGAGCTCGATGAGGTCGTTGACGAGTTGCTGGAAGCGGTCGATCTCGTCGGCCACCAGCCCCGCCGCGGTGGCCGTCCGTTCGTCGTGGTGATCGCGGCGCCTGGTGAGGACGCTCGCCGCCGCGGAGAGGGTCTGCAGCGGCGAGCGCAGCTCGTGGCTCACGTCGGCGGCGAAGCGGCGGTCCCGCTCGATCCGCCGGGCCAGTTGGTCGACCATGTCGTTGAACGAGGTCGACAGCCGGGTCAGGTCGGGGTCGGTGGCCGGGGCCAGGCGGGTGGTGAAGTCCCCGGCGGCGATCTTCTCGGCGGCGTCCGCGACCGCCGTCAACGGGCGCAGGCTGTGCCGCGTCGCGTACCAGCCGAAGGCCGCGCCGGACCCGGCCACCATGATCGCCACGGCGGTCAGCGCCAGGGCGAGCACCTGGAAGGTCTCCTCCAGCTCGCGCAGCGAGGTCAGCTCGTAGTAGGTCGCCCGCTCCGACAGCGGCACACCGACCAGCAGGGTGGGCTGCCCGGCCAGCCGGACCCGCTGCACCGCGGGCCGGCCGGCGCGCACCCGCTCGTGCAGCGCCTCGGGGACGCCGGTGGCGGCGGTCTCCGCGGTCCGCGCGTACCAGGAGCCGTCCAGGTGCAGCAGCGGGCGTCGGGCGCTGCCGGTGTCCAGTGACCGCAGCACCTCGGCGACGTCGGGGCGCTCGGTGTCCAGCCCGGTACGCACCACCGCCGCGTCGAAGTACGCCGCCCGCACCGCGGTGCGTTCCCGCTCGTCCAGCAGGGACCGCCGGGTCAGGTCGTACGAGAACAACGCCATCGACGCGGCCAGCAGCGCGGCGCCGACGGCGAACCCGGCGGTCACCCGCGCGCGGAGCCCGAGCCGTCTCATCGCTGCAGCTTGTAGCCGAGCCCGCGCAGGGTGACCAGGTGCCGCGGGTTGCCCGGTTCCGCCTCGATCTTCTGCCGCAGCCGCCCGACGTGCACGTCGACGAGGCGCTCGTCGCCGGTGTCGTACCCCCAGACCCGCTGGAGCAGCTGCTGCCGGGACAGCACCCGGCCGGCGTGCTCGGCGAGCTCGCAGAGCAGCCGGAACTCGGTCCGGGTCAGCGGCACCGGCTGCCCCGCCCGGCGTACCTCCCCCGCGTCGGGGCTGATCTCCAGGTCACCGATGACCTGTACCGGCACCGGTCCGGTCAGGGCGCGAGCCCGGCGGCGCAGCGCCCGCAGCCGGGCCGACAGCTCCTTGATCGCGACCGGCTTGACCACGTAGTCGTCGGCGCCGGCCTCCAGCGCGGCGACGATGTCGTGGGTGTCGTCCCGGGCGCTGACCACCACGATCGGGACGTCGTCGTCCCGCCGCAGCTGCCGGATGCACTCGAACCCGTCGATGCCCGGCAGCATCAGGTCGACCAGCACGTAGTCCGCGGGCTCCGAACGCTGGAGGCGCAGCCCCTCCTCGGCGGTCGCCGCGCCGCGCGCGGCGTACCCCTCCTCCTCCAGCGCGAGCAGCAGCGCCAGCCGGATGCGGTCGTCGTCCTCGATCACCAGTACGGCCGTCATACCGGAATCATCCCTGCCACCAGGGCAGGTGCCCACCTCCGGTGTCCCGCCGGGGAATTTGTCACACGACTGTCATGCAACTGCGCCGGCCGCTACAAGAGCCCCTTGAAGGGTGAAGGACATGCCCGAAGGGACGCGACGATGACCGGCGACGCACTCGTCCACGCCCTCGTCGTCGGCCTCGCCGTCGGCGCGTTCGGGCGGCTCGTCCTGCCCGGGCGGCCGGTCGCCCCGGTCTGGCTGACCCTGGCGGTGGGCGTCGGCGCCGCCCTGCTCGGCACCATCAGCGCCCGGGTCGCCGGGGTCGACGTCGCCGCACCCAGCCCGCTCCGGCTGGCTGTCCAGGCCGGCTTCGCCGGCACCGCGGTCCTGCTCGCCCTCGTCACGGCGGGACGGGCCCCGCGCCCGACAGGCCACGCCACGACCCGGTGGCGATCCGCCATCGACCCGACCACGGTGCCGGCGGACCAGGAAGGGAAGGGCCGATGACCGTCGTGCCGGACGAGCACGTGATGACCCTGATCTGCGACGGCTGCGGCGACACGGCCGCGAGCACCGCCGTCGTCCTGCCCGACGCCGAGGTTGTCTGGACCCTGGTGTCCGAGCACGGGTGGACCGGATCCCCGTTCGCGACCGGCCCGCACCGCTGCCCACGCTGCACTCCCCTCCCCACCCCCGGTTCGGCGGCGGCCGGCCCGCACCCCCTCGGGATCGACGACCTCGACGAGGTCGACGATCCGGTGCCGGCCGCCGCCGAGGCGGAGACCGACGCGCTGCGCGCGGCGCTGGCCGCGGCGGAGGAACACGCCGGCCGGGTGACGGTCGACCTCTCCACCGTCGAGCACATCGACTCGGCCGGCCTCGGGCTGCTGGTCCGCGCCCGGCAGGAGGCCCGCCAGCGGGGCATGGAGCTGTGCCTGCACGCCCCCTCCCGGTTCGTGCTGACCGTGCTGCACACGATGCGTCTGCAGGCCGCGTTTCCGGTGGTTCCGCCCCGGTCCGGCAGCGCCACCGAGCCCGAGGTGCTTGTCTGAGCGGAGCGCCGCGCCGCCCGGTGCCCGGCGGCACCGCGCCCCCCGAACCGAGGATGAGGACACCGACATGGTCATGCCCTGGCCCCTGCCCGAGAACGACCCGTTCCACCCGGCGTGGGACCCGCCGCAGCCGGACGACGAGGACACGCGACTGGCGGCGCTGGCCGCGCAGCGGCTCAGCATCGACTGGTCGACCCGCCGTCAGCAGATCACGGTGACGGTGCAGAACCGGGTGGTGATCCTCGCCGGCACGGTCGCCGATGTGCAGGCCCGCAAGGCCGCCGGGGAACTCGTCTGGGACGTGCCCGGCGTCGCCGACGTCTGCAACACCCTCCGGGTGGTGGAGCGGCGCCGCCGTTGACGCCGGGGCGGCTGTAGGACTCCTGGGCCGGTCGGGTCCTGCCCGCGCCGCGCGCGCCGCCGTGCCGTCCGATTGCCGACACCTTCCACTGTGGTGGGTCGTCCCTAGAATGGGACATGGCCCGGCCCCGGATCACCAGCGCCCTGCTCGACGTGCTCGGGCTCCTGCTCGAGGCGTGGGATCAACAGACCGAGGTGCACGGCTGGCAGATCATGCGGTCGGTGCGGCGCTCGGGCCCGACCGTCTACGCGGTGCTCGACCAGCTGGAGGACGCCGGCTGGATCACCGGCTCGTGGGAGCGGCGGGCCGCCGACTCACCGGTCCGACCACGGCGGCGGTACTACCGCCTGACCCCGAGCGGCGCCGAGGCCGCCCGCCGCGAGGTCCCGGCGCCGGTCCGGACGCCGCCGGCGCGCCCCCGCCCGGCTCCCGGCTTCGGCCGCGACGCACACGCCACGCCGGCGGGCTGACCCGGTGGGCACGGTCGAGGTTGTCCTGGCGCTGGTGCTGGGGCTGATCGTCAACGAGATGACCGACCTGTCGCCGTGGCTCGGCCGCAAGCTGGTCACCTGGTCGGCCCGGCTGCACTACCCGGACGACCACGAGCGGGCGGAGATCCGCGCCGAGGAGCAGGCGGCCATCATCAACGAGCGGCCCGGCAAACTTCTCAAGCTCGGCACCGGGCTGGGGTTCCTCGCCGACGCCGTACTCACCCGGCTGCGCCGGCTCGCCGGCCGGGAGCCCGGCGGAGAGGTGGCCGACGACCTGCTGGGCGCCCGGCGGGTCCTGCCGCTGGAGGACGAACCGACCCCCGGCGTCGCCCGGTACCTGTTCCCGACCGAGCGGTACCGGGGCGAGTGGCGCCGGCACTGGATCCACCCGGTGAAGAGCGTCGGCGTCGTCGCGGTCTACGCCGTCCTCGGCGTGCTGGTCGCCCAGCAACGCGTCAACCCCCGCTACACGGGCTGGGTCGTCGCCGCGGTGCTGGTGGGCGCGGTGCTGTTGACCGCGCACCGCGTCCTGGGCTGGCACCTGGGCCGGTTCGTGATCACGAACAAGCGGCTGATGTCGACCGAAGGCGTGTTCGTCCGCCGGGTGGGCATGATCCCGCTGCTGCGGGTGACCGACATGCGCTACGTCCAGTCCCCGTTCGGCCGCCTGCTCAACTACGGCACGTTCCAGTTGGAGTCGGCGAGCCGGCGCAACGTCCTGCGCCGGGTGGTGGACCTGCCCAACCCCAACGAGCTCTACCTGCGCCTGGTCGAGGAGATGTACGAACCGGACGCGGTGGAGGCCCGGCTGGGCGTCAACGTGACGGACCGCGACGCCGAGGACCTGTCCGACCTGGAGCTCGCCCTCGGCCACGGGACCGGGCGGCAGTGGCACGACGGCGTCATCTCGGGGTACGCACCGGGGCTCGACGTGGTCGACCCGGCGGCGGTACGCCGCGAGGTGGTCCTGCGGGTGGCCGATCTGGCCGCCCAGCTGACGGCGCTGACCGAGGCGATCAGCCGGCTGGAGCCCTCGCCGGCCGGGGCCGCCGGGCACGGCGACCCGGACGCGTCGGTCGCCACGGAGGAGACAGCTCCGGTCGGTCCCGCCGAAGCGCCGGTCACCCGGCCGGTACTGCGTCCCCGGCGGCCCCGCGCCGACCCGCTTCCGAACACCGGCGACTGACGGGCGGGTCGCGCGGGGTGAGGCCGGCCCGGAGACGCTGCGTCGTCTCCGGGCCGGCCCGTCGCTCAAAGGTTGACCCGGCCCGGGTCGGCGTCCGGCTTCGTCACGGGGCGGAGCAGGCCAGGTCGGTCGGGGCGGTGCCCGCGCCGGTGCCGGTGAACCCGAAGGTGGTGCTGGCCCCGGCGGCGAGCGTGCCGTTGTACGGCTCGTTGGTCACGGTGTTCGCGCCGCCGGACGTGGTCAGCCTGCCGTTCCACAGTGCGGAGATGGCGGTGCCGATGGGGTTGGTCCAGGTGACCCGCCACGTGCTGGTCGGGCCGGTGCCGGTGTTCCTGACCGCGACCTGCCCCTGGAAGCCACCCTGCCAGGAGTTGGTCACCGTCCACGTCGCCGCGCACCCGGCGCCGCCACCGCCACCGGCCGGCGTGGTGAACGTCCGGCCCGCCGACGGTGCCGACGCGTTGCCGGCGGCGTCGCGCGCCCGCACGCTGACGGTGTACGCGGTCCCGGCGGCGAGGTCGGTGGCCCGGTAGGTGGTGCCGGTGACGGTGGCGACGATGGTGGCCGGCCCGGACCCGACCGCCCGCAGCACGTCGTACCCCGTGACGCCGACGTTGTCGGTGGCGGCGGCCCAGGTCAGCGTGGCACCGGTGGCGGTCAGGTCGCTGACGGTCGGCTGCCCCGGAGCGGTCGGCGCGACGGTGTCGCTCCCGCCGCCCGCGTACCGCTCGGCCAGGCTGATGCCGGTGGTGGTGGAGGCGGCGCCGCCCAGGCGCACCTGGTGGTCGAGGCTGACGAACCTGCCGTTGTGCTGCCACAGGACCGGCTTGAGGATCTGGTTGTACTTCGTCTCGTCCCAACTGGTCCAGTCGTCGCGCAGCAGGCCGCCGGTGTCGCCCGAGTTCGGGTTGAGACACCAGAACGTGTGGTGGATGCCGTACTCGCCCATCATGTCGCGCAGCGCCGCCATCCACCTGTCCTGCCGGGCGTCCTGGCCGAGCCGGCCGCCCCACTCGCCGACGAGCAGCGGCGCGGTCCCGTTCTCGTGGAGGTAGAGCCAGTTCGGCCGCCACACGTCGCTGATCAGGGAGTTCTTGTCGAAGTCCTGCTGGAACCAGGGCTGCTCGAACACCAGGGGCCCGTAGTCGTGCGGGGAGTAGACGAGCTGGTCCTGGTGCGCGCCGAGGTTAACCGGGTGCTCGGCGACGCCGCGAAGGTTTCCGCCCCACCAGTTGTAGTGGTAGTTGGGACTGAGGTCCGGGTCGGTGTTCGGCGAGCTCCACGTCTCACCTGCGCGCGGGTAGACCTCGATTCCCTCGCAGAGGATCAGCAGGTTCGGGTTGACGGCGAGGATCCGCCGGCCGGCCGTCTCGCAGGCGTACTTGAAGTTGTCCTGGTCGGTGCTGGAGTCCCACTTGGCGCGCGGCGGCTGGTTCGGCGTGCCGTGCGGTTCGTTCTTGATGTCCATCGCGACGATCGTGTCGTTGGTTTTGTAGCGGTCGGTGACCCATTCCCAGCCTTTGGTAGAACAGTTCCGGCGTGATCGTGCCCTTCCACCACACCGGGTAGACGTGACCGGAGTTGTCGGCCTCGGCGCTGTGCACGTCGAGCATGACCTTCAGGCCGTACTTCTCGCACAGCTGCAACCAGTGGTCGAAGACCTGGAGGTTGTTCTTGCCGGCCAGCTCGGGGTTGACGTACGTGTTGACGTTCGGGACGACCGTCTGGCCGGCCTTCCACTCCAGCAGGAGCTGGGTGGAGATCGGCACCCGGACGATGTTGATGCCGCGTTCGGCCATCTGTCGGGTGATGGTCTCGATGTTGGCCGACCACAGGCCGTGGAAGACGCGCTCGGAGGCGTTGAAGCCGAACCAGTTGACCCCGGTCAACCACACCTGATTGCCGGCCTCGTCGACGATCCGGTTGCCGTCGGTGTGCAGCCAGTCGGCGGTGGGTGCGGCGGCGACGAGGGGGGCGGGGGTGTCGGGCGCGGCGACCGCGACCGCCGCTGGGGCGGTCAGGCCGACGGCGGCGCAGGCCGCCACGATGGCGGCCCGCATGCGTGCGCTTACAGGCATGTCCTGTCCTTCTCTGGTGGGGTGGAAGGCCGGATCGCCCGCCCGGTACGGCGATCAGAATCGATGGGAGCGCTTCCACAGAGGTTAGGGCGTTGTGCCGGCCAAGGGAAGGACGATCTCGCCGACGGTCCGGGATGGACGGCTTCGCGACCGCCCGACCGGCGCCGACCGTGCCCCCTGACCGCCGGGGCCCGCCGGCGCTCGGCGGCGGTTGATCCGGTCGGCCGTCCGGGACGTACCGGTGGAGGGGCGGGCAGCGTTCGGTACGGTACGCTACCGCCCGATCACTACGACGAATCGTCGTGGCCGGCGGCGGGCGCCGGGACGGGCGGGGAGGTGTCGATGGCGGACGACGACGCGGAGGTCACCGCGTGGGCCCTCGCCGCGGGGCGGGGGGACCGCGACGCCGCGGCCCGGTTCGTCCGGGCGACGCAGCAGCAGGTCCGCCGCTTCCTCGGCGCACTGGTGTCCCCCGCCGAGGCCGACGACCTGGCGCAGGAGACGTTCCTGCGGGCGGTGCGGTCGTTGCCGTCGTTCGCCGGCCGGTCCACGGCACGCACCTGGCTGCTCGCCATCGCCCGCCGGGTCGCGGTCGACCACGTCCGCGCCGCGACGGTTCGCCCACGGACGGTGCCCATGTCCGACTTCTACGACGCCCCGGACCCGGCCCGCAGCGGATTCGACCGGCAGGTGGCCCTGGAGCAGCTCGTCGCGGCGCTGCCGGCCGAGCGACGGGAGGCGTTCGTCGCCACCCAGATCCTCGGCCTGTCCTACGGCGAGGCGGCGGAGGTGTGCGACTGCCCGGTCGGCACCATCCGCTCCCGGGTGGCACGGGCCCGCGAGGACCTGGTGGCCGCAGCCGAAGGCCGGCCGGGCGCGCGCCGGGGCGGCGGCACGGCCGGCTGAACGCGACACTGGGCCGTCCCGGCGGTGGGAGTCCCCGGGCGGCGTCCGGAAAGTGCCGGGAACCGTCGCCGCCGCCGGTCCGACTACCGGTACATGGGGTGTGAGCAGTGGCGCGAGGTGCTGTCGGCGCAGCTCGACGGCGAGGAGACGCCGGCCGAGCGGGCGGCGGCCGAGGCGCATCTGAGTGGCTGTGGTGACTGCCGGTCGTGGTTCGACCGGGCCGCGGCGGTGACGCGGCGGGCCCGACTGTCGGTGCCGCTGCCCGGCACGGATCTCACCGACGCGGTCCTGGCCGCCCTACCCGCGTCCGCGCCCCGCCGGCGGCGGGGCCGCCTCGTGCTCGGCCTGCGGGCGGTGCTGGGTCTGATCGGCGCGCTCCAGCTGCTGCTCGGGCTGGTGCAGATCGGTCGCGGCGCGGCCGGCGCGCACGTCCACACCGCCGGCACGCTGGGCGCGGGGCACCTGTGGCACGAGTCGGCGGCGTGGAACGTCGCGGTGGGCGCCGGTTTCCTGTTCGTCGCGGCCCGCCGTACTCCCCCGACCGGCCTGGTGCCGATGCTGAGCGCCTTCGTCGGCACGTTGCTCCTGCTGTCGGTCAACGATCTCGTGCTCGGGCGGGTGGACGGCAGCCGGCTGGTCAGCCACGCGTTCCTCCTCGCCGGCTACGCCGTCGTCGTCGCCCTGTCCCGCCCCCGTCTGCGTCCCGGCGGCCCCGCCCGACGCGGACGCGGCGGTGACGGACCGCGCTGGCGCCTCGACGCCGACGAGCCGGCCGAGGTCCCGCGGCTGCGGCTCGTCCCGCCGCCGTACCCGGGATCCGCTCACCTCCCCGACCGCCGTGCGGCGTAATCATTATCGGACACAAGATCGGCTAGTCCGGGGCGCGCTGCGCGGCCTCCCGGCCTGGGCGCTGCTACTCGGCGTCCCGCTCGTCGTCGCCCTCGGTTGGCCGCTGCCCTGGTTCGGCGGCACCCTCGTCGCGTTCCTCGTGATGGACGCCGTCCTGGGCGTCGTCGCCCGACGGCGCGGACGTCCCCTGCCCGTGAGGTCCGACGTCGACTGACTGTGCCCTCCGGCGGCACGGACGAGGCGATTCGGCAGCCGGCTCCCGGCGGGGCGGGCCGCCGACCCTTCCCTTCCGTGGCGAAATCCGTCAGGCTTAGCTCCAATCATCGAAGGTTTTCGACATTGGAGGTGCTGGATGGGTAAGCGGTGGACCGGCCTGCTCGCGACCGCGCTGCTGACGCTCGGCGTGCTGCTGCCGGCAGCGCCGGCGGCGGCCGCACCGACGTTCAAGGTGCCCTTCCCGTGCGGCCAGTCCTGGTCCGGGCAGACCCGCACCAACCACAGCCCCGCGTACGCGGTGGACTTCAACCGGACCGACGACCTCGGCGACCCGGTGGTGGCCAGCGCACCCGGCACCGTCGACCGGGTGACCGACCTCGGCGGCACCAGCTACGGCAAGTACGTCCGGATCAACCACGGCAACGGATACAGCACCTACTACGCGCACCTCAACGGCTTCAACGTCTCGGTCGGGCAGACCGTCGGCTACGGCAAGGTCATCGGCTGGGTCGGCAGCACCGGCGGCTCCACCGGCCCGCACCTGCACTACGAGCAGCGGCTCAACGGCAGCGACATCCAGGTCCGCTTCAACGGGACCCTGGCCCTCTACTGGGGCACGAAGACGTACACCAGTGACAACGGCTGCGGCGGTGGCACCGCGACCGGCACCGTCAACACCAGCGGCACCCCGCTGACGGTCCGTTCCGGCCCCGGCACCGGGTACGACGCGGTCGGCACCGTCGCCGACGGCGCCACCGTCACCATCCGGTGCCAGACCAGCGGCACCACCGTCACCGGCACGTACGGCACCAGCTCCATCTGGGACCGGATCGGCGCCGGCCGGTACATCGCCGACGCGTACGTCTACACCGGCCACGACGGGTACATCCCGAACGTGCCGCGTTGCTGACGCAGGCGGTTAGGAAGGGTCCCTTGTACAGCGCCAGGCGTTAACAGGGGGCCCTTCCTTACCCTCAGGCTCCCACCTTCGTGTAGCCGCGCAGGAGGTCGCGGGCGATGATCAGGCGCTGCATCTCGTCGGTGCCCTCGAAGATGCGGTAGAGGCGCACCTGCCGGTACCAGCGTTCGATCGGCAGTTCCCGGGTGTAGCCCATGCCGCCGTGGATCTGGAGCACCCGGTCCACCACCCGGTTGACCATCCCCGCGCCGTACAGCTTCGCCATGGAGGAGGCGTGCCGGGGGTCGAGACCGGCGTCGACCGTCCACGCGGCGCGCAGCACCAGCCAGCGGGCCGCCTCCAGCTCGGTCTCGGAGTCGGCGATCATCCACTGGATCGCCTGGTTGGTGCCGATCTTCGCGCCGAACGTCTCGCGCGTGTTGGCGTACTCGATGGCCATCTGCAGCGCCCGCTCGGCGATGCCGAGGGCGTGTGACGGGATGGTGTAACGGCCCTTGCCGATCCACTCCATGCCGAGCGTGAAGCCCTGACCGACCTCGCCGAGGATGTTGCGGTGCGGCACGCGTACGGCGTCGAAGACCAGCGACGCCGGCCCGCCCTCGCCCATGGTCTGGATGAACTCCGACCGCCAGCCCATCGCCCGGTCCACCAGGAACGCGGTGGCACCGCCGTTGCGGGCGCCCCGGTCCGGGTCCGTCACCGCCACGACGATCGCGAAGTCGGCGTCGTTGCCGTTGGTGATGAAGGTCTTCTCGCCGTCGAGGATCCAGTCGTCACCGTCGCGCCGCGCGCGCAGCTTGATGTTCGCCGCGTCCGAGCCGGCACCCGGCTCGGTGATGGCGAAGCAGGAGACCCGCTCCCCCTCGATGGTCGGGACGAGGAACTCCTTCTTCTGCTCCTCGCTGGCGTGGAAGAGGATGTTGTCCGCCTCCCCGCCGAAACGGAACGGCACGAACGACCGGCCCAGCTCGGTCCAGATCAACGCCTGGGTGACCGCGGGCAGGTCCATCCCGCCGTACTCCTCCGGGGTGGCCAGCCCCCAGAAGCCGAACCGGCGCGCCTTGAGCTGGAGCTCCCGCAGCTCGCTGCGTTCCAGGCCGGGCTGGTGGGCCCGCTCACGGCGCAGCACCTCCTGCTCCAGCGGCATCACCTCCCGGCGGATGAAGTCGCGGGCGGTGTCCCGGATGGCCCGCTGCTCGTCCGAGAGCGCGAAGTCCATGTTGCCTCCTGGTCCTCTGTGGTGCGCGTACGGTCGTAAGCCCTGGTCTAGAAGGCGTTGACGCCGGTGAGCGCCCGGCCGATGAGCAGTTGCTGGATCTGGCTGGTGCCCTCGTAGAGGGTGGCGACGCGGGCGTCGCGCAGGTACTTGCCGACCGGGTACTCGTCGATGTAGCCGTACCCGCCGAACACCTGGATCGCGTCGTTGGCCGCGCGGACGGCGGCCTCGCTGGCGAACAGCTTGGCCATCGACGCCTCGGTGGCGAACGGCTCGCCCCGGTCGATCAGGTCGGCGACCCGCCAGACGAGCAGGCGCGCGGCGGCGGTGTCGACCGCGATGCCGGCGAGGAGCTGCTGCACGAGCTGGTGCCCGGCGATGGGCTTGCCGAACTGGGTGCGCTGGCCGGCGTAGCCGACGGCGGCGTCCAGGCAGCCCTGCGCGATGCCGACGCACCCGGCGGCGACGGACATCCGCCCCTTGGCGAGGGTGGCGAGCGCCAGCCGGAAGCCGCCGCCCTCGTCCCCGAGGCGGGCGGTGTCGGGGACCCGGACCTCGTCGAGGACGAGTTCCGCGGTGGCCTGCCCGCGCAGGCCGAGCTTGCCGTGGATCTCCCGCCGGGTGAGGCCGGGGGCGCCGGTCGGCACCAGGAACGCCGTGATCCCGCGGTGTCCGGGGCCGCCGGTACGGGCGAAGAGGAGCGCGACGTCGGCGGTGGTGCCGTTGGTGATGAACGTCTTCCGGCCGGTGATCAGCCAGGTGTCGCCGTCGCGGACCGCTCGCGTGGTCAGGGCGGCGGCATCCGAGCCGCTGTCCGGCTCGGTCAACGCGAAGCAGCCCAGCGCGGCGCCGGAGCAGAGCCCGGGCAGCCACCGCTCCCGCTGCTCGGGCGTGCCGTGCGCGGCGATCGACTTGGCGACCAGCCCGAGCGAGACCGAGACGATGCCGCGTACGGCGGAGTCGCCGCGCCCGAGCTCTTCGAGGACCAGGCAGTACGAGAGGTGGTCCCCGCCGGATCCGCCGTGCTCCTCGGGGATGGTCAGCCCGAGGAAGCCGACCTCGCCGAGCTTGCCGACGATGCCGCGGTCGACCGACTCGCGGCGGTCCCACGTGGCGGCGTGCGGCACCACCTCACGGTCGACGAAGTCGGCGGCCAGCCGGCGGACCGCCGCCTGCTCGGCGGAGAGGTGAAGGTCCATGCACGGTAAACTAGCGGTGCAAGTTTTCGGCTGTCCAGACCTGGGTGTGGCAAAGTCCCCGGCGGACCACCGAGCAGAGGAGGACGGACATGCCCCGGCCGCGACAGGCGCTGCTCACCCGGCAGCGGATCGTCGAGGCCGCCGCCGCGCTGATCGACGCCGAGGGGCTGGCGGCGTTCTCCACCCGCCGTCTCGCCGCCGAGCTCGGGGTACGCGGACCCTCGCTGTACAACCACTTCGCCACGAAGGACGAGATCCTCGACGCCGTCGCCGACAGCGTCACCGGCCAGGTGGACGTGTCGTTCTTCGGCCACGTCGACTGGCGGGAGGCGCTGCGCCGGTGGGGGCACTCCTACCGGGCCGCGCTGGCGGCCCACCCGCACATCGTGCCGTACCTCGCCCAGGGCCCGGGCCGGCGGCACGTCGCCCTGGCCATGGCCGACGCCGTGTACGGAGGGCTGGTCGAGGCGGGGTGGCCGCCGGCCCGGGCCACCCACATCGGCGCACTCATGCGGTACTTCGTGGCCGGCTCGGCGCTCGGCTCGTTCGCCCGGGGCTTCGTCGAGGACCCGTCGGTCTACGCCGACCAGTACCCGCACCTCACCCAGGCCCACCGCCTCGCCGAGCACCAGCAGCAGGTCGACGAGGGCGCCTTCGCCCTCGGCCTGGACGCGCTGATCGACGGCCTGTCCCGCACGTACGAGCGGACCGTGGGGCCACTTCCGCCTCTCCCGCCGGCCGCCGAACCGTACTAGAGTCGAAACTTGCACTGCTAGTTTTAGGCGACGTGAGGGGCTTGATGGATCTCGCACGGACCGACATCTACCTCGACGGCCACTGGGTCACGGCGTCCTCCGGGCAGACCCTCGACGTCCACAACCCGGCGACCGAGCAGGTCGTCGCGACCGTACCGGCCGGCACGCCGGCCGACGTGGACCGGGCCGTCGCCGCCGCCCGGGCCGCCTTCGACGGCTGGGCCGCCACCGCGCCGGCCGACCGCGCGGCCCGCCTCGACCGGCTGCACGCCGCCCTGACCGCCCGCGCCGACGAGATCGCCCGGACCGTCGCGCTGGAGCTGGGCACCCCGCTCAAGGTGGCCACCCGGGTGCAGGCCGGCCTGCCGCTGACCGTGCTGCGCAGCTACGTCGACCTGGCCGGGCACCCGCCGGCGCCGGCGACCGTCGGCAACTCCCTCGTCGTCCGGGAACCGGTCGGCGTGGTCGGCGCCATCACCCCGTGGAACTACCCGCTGCACCAGGTCATGGCCAAGCTCGCGCCCGCGCTCGCCGCCGGGTGCACGGTGGTGCTCAAACCCAGCGAGCTGACGCCGCTGACGGCGTACCTGCTCTTCGACGCGATCGACGAGGCCGGCTTCCCACCCGGCGTGGTCAACCTCGTCCCCGGCACCGGCCCGGTGGTCGGTGAGGCCATCGCCGCGCACCCGGACGTCGACATGGTCTCGTTCACCGGCTCCACCGCAACCGGCCGGCGCATCGCGCACCTGGCCGCCGACCGGATCGCCCGGGTCGCCCTGGAGCTGGGCGGCAAGTCGGCCAACGTGATCCTCGACGACGCGGACCTGGCGACCGCGGTGAAGTCGGCGTCGGCAACGCGTTCCTCAACTCCGGTCAGACCTGCACGGCGTGGACGCGGATGCTGGTGCACCGCGACCGGTACGACGAGGCGCTCGCGCTGGCGGCGAAGGCCGCCGACGGCTACCGGCTCGGCGATCCCTTCGACCCGGCCACCCGGCTCGGCCCGCTCGTCTCGGCGGCGCAGCGGGACCGGGTCCGCGACCATGTCGCCCGGGGCCTGGCCGACGGGGGCCGCCTCGTCGCCGGCGGACCGGACGCGCCCCTGCCCGAGCGGGGCTGGTTCGTCGCCCCCACGGTGATCGCGGACGTCGACCCGGACAGCGCGCTCGCCCAGGAGGAGGTCTTCGGGCCGGTCCTGGCCGTCATCCCGGTCGACGACGACGAGCACGCCGTCGCGGTCGCCAACAACTCGCGGTACGGCCTGGCCGGCGCCGTCTGGTCCGGCGACGAGGAGCGGGCCCTCGCGGTGGCCCGGCGGATGCGCACCGGCGCGGTCGACGTCAACGGCGCCCCGTTCAACCCGCTCGCCCCGTTCGGCGGCTACAAGCAGTCCGGCCTCGGCCGGGAGCTGGGCACCTACGGGCTGGAGGAGTTCCTCCAGACCAAGGCGATCCAGCGATGAGGGCGCTGGTCGTGCGGAAGGTCGGCGGCACGCCGCGCGTCGAGCAGGTCGAGCCGCCGGCCCTGGCCCCCGGGCGGGTACGCGTCGACGTCCGCGCCGCCGGTGTGTGCCACTCCGACCTGTCCATGGTGGACGGCACCCTGAAGCCGCCGTACCCGCTCGTGCTCGGGCACGAGGCAGCCGGCGTGGTGGTCGAGGTCGGCGACGGCGTACGCCGCGTGGCCCCGGGCGACCACGTCGTGCTGAACTGGGCCCCGCCCTGCCGCGGCTGCTGGCACTGCGGGCACGGCGAGCCGTGGCTGTGCGACCGGTCCGGCGGACCGGCCGCGCCCGGCGGCCGGACGTCGTCCGGCGAGCCGCTGCACGTCACCCTCGGCCTGGGCGCCCTCGCCGAGCAGGTGGTGGTGCCGGAGCAGGCGGTGATCCCGGTGCCGGCCGAGCTGCCCTTCGAGGCGGCGGCGCTGCTGGGCTGCGCCGTGCTGACCGGCGTCGGCGCGGTACACCGCACGGCGGGCGTGGCCCCGGGCGACTCGGTGGCCGTGATCGGTCTCGGCGGGGTCGGCCTGTCGGCGGTCTCCGCCGCCCGGGCGGCCGGCGCCGATCCGGTCGTCGCGGTGGACGTGTCGTCCGCCAAGGAGGCGATGGCCCGGGCGGCCGGCGCCAGCGACTTCCTCCTCGGCGACGAGACGCTCAGCCGGGCGATCCGCGGCCTGACCGGCGGGCGCGGCGTCGACCACGCGCTGGAGTGCGTCGGACGCGGCACCACCATCCGCGCCGCCTGGCGGGCCGCCCGCCGGGGCGGCCAGGTGATCGTGGTGGGCATGGGGTCGAACGACGACGTCGTCGGCCTCAGCGCCCTGGACATCTTCCACTCGGCACGGACGCTGCGATCCTCGGTGTACGGCTCCTCCGACCCCGACCGGGACGTCCCCGAGCTGGCCCGGGCGGTGCTCGACGGCACGCTGGACCTCGCTCCGCTGATCTCCGACCGGGTCACCCTGGACGGCGCCCCGGCGGCGTTCGACCGGATGGCCCGCGGCGAGGGCGCCCGGACGGTGGTGCTGTTCGACTAGGTCGACGATGGCGCGTTCGTCGTCGTCATCGAGCGGCTCGGTCCCCCCGGGTCCGGCGAGCACCCCGTGCTGGTCGCGAGAGTGCGGATCTCCTCCCACGACATGCGGGCCATCTGGACGGGGTCGCCGGTCGCGGGTGCTGCGTCGGCGAGGTGGGAACCGGGCTGGCTGGCGATGAGCATGCATACGCCGGGCGGGAGGTCGATGGCGGCAAGCTGATCAACTAGCCGGCGGGAGGGGTCAATCTGCTGGCCGGTACGCCGGCCCAGGACCCGGTCGACATGGTCGAGACCGTCGATGATGAGAAGCACGCTCCGCCCGGGCCGTGCTTCGCGGCATGCCTGGACTGCGATGGCGAGCTGCGAGTTGTTCGCACCGCCAGGATTTGCCGACACCGGGTCCGCCGGTAACGACGACGCGGCCGCCAGCGGGGGCGCGATGACCCGGTAACTAGCGGGTCGCGGCGCGGGCGGCGGTGTCGATGAGGTCCGCCACCGGGCCGGGTTGGGAGACGGCCACGGCGTGGGACGCGTCGATCTCGACCGTCGTGGATCCGGCCCGTTCGGCCATGAAGCGCTGCGCTGCCAACGGGATGGTCAGGTCCTGGCTGGTGATCATGGTCCAGGATGGGATGGTCTTCCAGGCGGCCCTGGTCGCCGTCTCCTCCAGGGCGGACGCCGCGATGGGCCGCTGGGTGGCCGCCATCAGTTCGGTGATATCCGGGGCGACGTCGGCGGCGAACACGTGCCGGAACTTGTCCTGCTGGATGTACAGGTCGGTGCCAGTGCCGCCGCCCGGCAGGGGCAGCGGCACGGGGTGGAGGGCTGCGCCGAGCTCGGCTCCGGGAAACTTGGCCGCCAACTCGCCCGTGCTCTCGCCGACGTCCGGGCTGAAACTGGCGACGTACACCAGGGCCTGGACGCCCTGGGCTCCGTCGGCAGCCTCGCTCATCACCGATCCGCCGTACGAATGGCCGGCGATCACGACCGGCTCGGACCGGCTGTCCAGGACGGCACGCAGGTAGTCGGCGTCCTCCTTGAGGCCGCGCAGCGGGTTGGCGACGGCGATGACCGGGTAGCCCCGACGCTTGAGGGACCTGACCACCTCGTTCCAGCTCGACGACTCTGCGAATGCGCCGTGGACCAGCAGGATGGTGGGAAATTCTGCTCGTCGAGCTGACCTGTCAGGACCGGCGTCCATCGGCACTCCTTTCGTGGTCCGCCGCCGTCGCTGCGCGCGTGCTGGCGGGAAGCGGCCGCGGCGAGAAGACGGCGGTTCGCTGGTGGGCCGGGTACTGGGCCGCACGGAGACCGCCAACATGCAACATGTAGCACGAAGGAGGCTGCCGGCGGCCAGCATCCAGAAAGGCCGGGCGTGATTGCTGGTCGGGGTGGCTGCCGCGGACACCCCTTCCGAAGTGGGTGCTAGGGTCGAAGCAACTAGCTTCTAGTTCAGAAGAAGCTGGGCCGCCCGGCGCAGCCGCCCGATCAGCGGAGACTTTCCCGGTAGCCCGTTCGCCGGCCTGCGATACCGCTTCGAGGACTACGACGACCGTCAGATCCGTCGGCTCCGCATCGCACCCTAATGATGTCCCGGCGTACTGGCTGCGGCGCGTGACGTGGCCACCAGATACGCCGAACGCGCATCTCTACCGGGCCAGCCTGGTCCTGATCGCGGCCATCATCTGGCTTCCGTGACCGACACCGGCTGCCCTATACGGCCACCTGGCGTGAGCCGACGAACCAGGCATCCGATCCCACATCAATCGGCTCATCGGTCCATGGCTGCACGATCGCGGCGATCACTACCGTCAACGGCCACATGTCCCATGACCCAACCCTCAGGCGTCACGTCAACGTGTGCGCGCAGTGGCCCCACGACCTCTGGTGGCAGGTCCCAGGACCGCTCCAGCAAGCCGTCCGCACCGAACTTCTCCACCATGTTGACCACGACCACGGCTAAACTCTAGTTACAGCTCACGTCACCTGACTCCATGATCGGCAGGACACGCCCTAGGTGGCCGCATCGCGTTCGGCTGCGCGGATGGCATCGTCGGTGACCCGGAGCATGCCGAGCAGCAGGGCGAGCGCCAGCGTACCCATGATGGCGAACACCGCACGGAGGCCGAACATCTCGGCCAGCAGACCGCCGGTGGCGGCGCCGAACGGCAAGGTGCCCCAGGCGATCAGCCGGTAGCCGCTGTTGACCCGCCCGAGGAGACGGTCCGGGGTGATCCGCTGGCGCAGCGACACCGTGATCACGTTCCAGGCGGCGAGCAGGATCCCGCCGCCGAAGTAGACCGCGCCCAGCGCGAACGGGTCGGTGATCAGCGCCGGCGCGCCGACGACCACGGCCATGGCGACCACCGACACGCCGAGCGCGCGGGCCCGGCCGAGCCGGCGCTCGATCCACCCGGCGAGGAGCGATCCGAGCACGATGCCGGCGGCGATGGTGGTCAGGAAGATCCCGTACCCGGGCTCGGTGAGCCCCATCGCCGAGTCCGGGCCGACCGCGTGGAGCACCAGCACCCCGAAGATCGCGTTCGTGGCGAAGTTGCCGCCACCGACCATCATCGCCAGCGTCCGCAGGAGCCGGTGCCGCCACAGGAACCGCAGCCCCTCCGCGATGTCGGACCGTAGGGTGCTCGGCGCGTCCCGCTCGACCCGGAACCGGCCGCTCACGAAGAGCAGCGCGGCGACGGCGAGGGCCCAGAGCCCCGCCGGCCCGGCCAGGGCGAGGGCCGCCCCACCGGCCACCAGGAAACCCGCCAGCGGTGGGCCGATGAACTGGTTGGCCGTCAGTTCGGCGGCGTGCAGCCGCCCGTTCGCCCGGGGCAGCATCTCCCGCGGGACGACCTGCGGCAGGATCGACTGGGCCGAGGTGTCGTAGAGGGTCTCGGCGGCGCCGACGCCGAACGCCACCGCGTACAGCAGCCAGATCGAGCCGGTGTCGAAGGCCACCGCCAGTGCCAGTGCCCCGAAAAGCGCCGCGCGCAGCGTGTTGGCGGCCAGCATCGCCCGGCGCCGGTCCAGCCGGTCGACGAGCGCACCGGCCGGCAGCGCGAAGAGCAGCCACGGCAGGCTGAACGCCGCCGCCACCCCGGCGACCAGCGCCGGCGAGTCGGTGTAGCCGATGGCGACCAGCGGCAGGGCGATCTTGACGATGCCGTCGGCGAGGTTCGACACCGCCGACGCCGACCAGAGCCGCCAGTAGTTGCCGCCCAGCCCGGCCGGGGCGGGGCGGGGCACCGCCGCCGGATCCGTGCGCAGTGGTTCCTCGACCCCCGTCATGCGACCGAGGATGGCAGAACTGCCGCGTCCTGTCTGTCCCGGTGCCGGATGCTCAGCGCAGCCAGCCGAGGAAGCGTCGGTGCAGCACTCCGGCCGGCACCCACGTCAGGTCGTTCGAGGCGCGCACCAGTTGGGCACCGAGGTAGAGAGCCAGGGATATCGGAGCGCCGTCGAACTCCGCGTGCAGTTCCCGCTGCCGGGTCCGGCAGGGCCAGGGCGTGCCGCAGCCGCCGCAGTTCCAGATCGGCAGCACCGGGCCGTGTGTGGTCACGCGCGGCCGCCGAGCAGCGCCGCCGTCAGCGACCGCGCCCGCCGACTGGTCGCCCACTCCACCTGCCAGCACGGGTACGGCGTCAGCCGCGACCACCAGGCACGACAGCCGGCACACATGCCGTCGAGCCGTGGGACGTGAAAGGCAAGGACGATTTGCTCCTGGTCGCCACTCACTGAAGCTCCTCCTCCGCCGGCCAGTGACCAGTGAGAGGGACGCGGCGACCAGGCGATCACCGCCCGCCGCATCCCGTGAGGAGAAACCTACGGAGCGTCGCAGGACGGAACGGGTAAGGTTCGTACCCCTAGATCACGAGACGAGGCCGACCTTCAGCGCAAGGTCGCGCACGTCGTCGCGCACGTGACGGGGACCGTCGAGCAGGTCCAGCGTGATCTGACGGGCGTAGCCGTTGAATCGGATCGTCTCCGGCGCCGACTCGTAGGCTTGCCGCAGGGCCGCCACAGTGGCCTCGTTGTCGCCCTTGCCGTAGTGGCCGCGGGCCACCTCGATGAGGTGTCGCGCACGGCGCGGCCTCGACGGGATGGCAGCAGGGTCAAGGCGCGTGGCCTGCCGCACCGCCTCACCGGACTTCTGCAACTCGACGGCCACGGTCAGGGCGTGGGCTCCCATGATGACCCGCGAGAACGACGTCTGCGGCTGGTAGAAGCCCTTTGGCAGACGTTGCGCCACCCGGTCGGCGCGATCCCAGTACCGCCACGCGCGGCCGTCCTCCCCAGCCCGGGCAGCGGTGTAGGCGGCCTCGAAGTTGAGCGCTCCCCAGAGCGCGAGCAGGTTCGCGTTCGCGTCGGCTGTCCGCGCCTCCAACGCCGAGACCACGTCCAAGTTCACCGACATCGCGGTGTCCCAGTCGCCCGCGTCCCGGTGCACCTGACACAGGAACCAGCCCGCGCAGGCCAGCGCCTCGGGATCGCCGGACTCCTGGGCGGCCACCATCGCCCGGTCGGCGACCCGCCACAGCAACTCGGCGGCCGGCTGGTAGGCGAGAAACATCTGCGTAAGTCCCAGCACCTCGGCCAGCAGCGCCTGTGCCCGCCGACGCTCGTCGCCCTCGTGGGCCAACGCGGCACGCTGCGCGTCCTGAACCAGATCCGGAAGCAGCGCGCCGAGCACCGTGCGGTGGTCCGACGCCTGGTGACGTGCCCGCCAGGCAGCGGTGAGGCGTTCCCTGATCTGCGTCAAGGGCTCGGCAGCGACGTCCTCGGACAGCGGGACGCGGTTCACCGCGTCGCGGACCGAGGCCAGCGCCGGATGTTCCGGCCCGTTGACGACAGCGGACCGGTCGCTCAACTCCCCGACCAGGGCCGACACGTCGACCTTGAGGGCGCGGGCGATCCGATCCAGCATGTGGATACGCGGGGGCAGGATCCGATCGGTCTCCACGGCCTTCACCCACTCGGCGCTCCGACCCACCAGTCCACCGAGCACCGCGCGAGTCTTGCCCGAGCGCTCCCGGTAAAGCTTCAGCCGCTGTCCGAAGGTCAGCTCTGGCATCGGATCCATTCCAGACCTCCCTGAACCGCGGGATGCGCCGTCGGCCTGCCGGCCGCCGTCGTGACCACGGTACTCACGGCCGCTCCGCCCGGTAACCCTCCGCGCCAAGGCAGCGAACGGATATGCATCTTGTCCGAGAGGAACCAGGACTCATCGTCTAAAGCCTGAGGGCGGACGGACTCACCGGCACAGGGACGGGTAGATGACTGACGACCAGACGCCAGCGGAGCGATGATCTTCATTCTCGAAGCCGGCGTCCTCAATCGCGCCGCGCAGGATTCGACCGTCGTACGACAGTTCATCACTACAGCTCGCCGCGCGCCTCCCGGGCGACCAGCTCCAGCACCGCGATCACCGTGCCCGCGCCGACAATTTCACCGCTGCCCACCAGCTCACGCGCCTTGACGAGCGGAATCCAGGCGACCTGCTCCGCTTCGTTGACGTCCGTCGGCGCCCCGATGTGCTGCGCGCTCCGCGACAGAAACAGCAGATTCTCCGCGTCGGCAGTGCCGACCCACGGCTGGAAGGTCAACAACGGCTCGACATCGCCCGGGCGCCAACCGGTCTCCTCCTCGACCTCCCGCGCCGCACAGACCGCCGGCTTTTCCTCGTCGTCCACGTAGCCGCCGGGCAACTCCCACACCCAGCGGTCAAAGACGAAGCGGTGTCGTCGCATCAGAAGCAAGCGCTGCCGATCATCAAGAACCGCGACCATCGCGGAACGGGGCGCACGGATCACGTACTGCTCGAACCGGACGCCATCTGGCAACCCCACCGACGCGATGCTCAACCGCGCCCGCCGGGTGTCATCCACCACCCGCTCGCCGTGGATCGTCCACCGGGTCAACCTCGCCATCCGGCCAGTATCGAGACCCCCAGGTTGCCGCACCAACCTGCCGTCCAGAGCTGGATCGCTGGTTCGGTGGCCCGCTCAGGGCCGCAAGCTCACCGCATCACCGGGACCGCGCTCGACGGACAACCCCTCACCCGGCTCAATCCGCCTGCGCAGACGCACTAGCGAGGTCGGCGCGGGTGAGCAGCGCTCGCAGGTCGATGCCCTCCGCCGCCAGCGCCTCCGCACCGCCTTCCTGGCGGTCGATCATGCAGACGGCGGCGTCGACGTGAGCACCGAGACGGCAAAATTCCCTCGCCGAGAGCACCACCTGACCGCCGGAAGTCACCACGTCCTCCACGACGAGCACCTGCCGTCCAGCCACCTCCGCCCCCTCGGCCAGCCGGGCGGTGCCGTACGCCTTCGCCGCCTTGCGCACGAAGGCGCAGGGCAACCCGATGTGCCGCCCGAGCGCGGTCACCACGGCGATACCGCCCATCTCCAGGCCGGCCAGCACCTCCGTGCCGGCGGGCACCAGCGCGGCCATCTGTTCGGCCAGGGCGTCCAGCAGGATCGGGTCCGCCTCGAACTGGTACTTGTCGAAGTACTCGCTGGCGGTGCGCCCTGACCGTAGTACGAACTCCCCCGTCAGTCGGGACTTCTGGTTGACCTGACGCGCTAGATCATCGAGCTTCACTGGAAGATCGTGACACGGTCGGTCCTGCCGGCAGAACTAGCCCAGTACGCGGGCCAGTTCGGTGCGGGAGCGGACGCCGAGCCGGTGGAAGATGTTGCGCAGGTGGTGGTCGACGGTGCGGGTGGACAGGAACAGCTGGGTGGCGACCTCCCGGTTGGTGGCGCCGGAGGCGACCAGGTGCGCGATGCGCAGCTGCTGGCCGGTGAGCAGGTGCGCCGCCGGCCGGGTCGGCGCGCCGACGGACTCCCCCGCCGCCCGCAGTTCCGCGGTGGCCTGTTCCGCCCAGGTGTCCGCTCCGAGCAGGGTGAACGTCTGGCGGGCGCGGTGCAGATGGGGCCGGGCGTCGCGGGGTCGCCGGCTGTGGCGCAGTTCCCGGCCGAAGAGCAGTTCGGTCCGGGCCCGCTCGAAGGTCGCGGAGTCGGCCGGGTGCAGCCGCAGCGCCCTCCTGAACTGCTCCTCCGCCTCGGCGCTGCCGCGTGGCGCCAGCAGCGCGTGGCACCGTGCGGACAGGGCCCGGCGGGACGGGCTGGCCGTACTGCCGGCCCAGCGGTCGAAGACGGCGAGCGCGGCGCGGGCCTGCGGATGGTGGCCGACGTGGGCGGCGGCCTCCACCAGGTGGGGCGTGGCCATCACCTGGACGAGGACCTGGCCACGGCCGGTGCCGGGACGTGCCAGCGAGGTGAGGCGGTCGGCGGCGTCGGCGTACCGGCCGTCGGCCAGGTCGAGCACCGCCAGCGCCCACCGGGTGAGGGCGTACGGGCGGCTGCCGGGCGCGGCGGTGTCGCCGATCTCGGCGACATGTCGCAGGCTGGTGTCCCGATCGGCCCGCAGGGCGGCGAGGACGGCCAGCAGGCCCAGGTGCACGGCAGCGCAGGTGTGCTGGCCGCTGGCCCGGGCCACGCGCAGCCCTTCCCGGCAGCTGTCCGCCGCGGCGTCGTGCCGGCCCAGCCAGTACTCCGTCATCGCGCGCAGCTCCAGCGCTCGGGGCAGCTGGGACAGGTCTCCGGCGGCGCGGGCCAGGTCGACGGCGCGGTCGGCCAGCCGGTGTGCCGCGGCGTCCACGGCCACCAGCAGGCCGGCCACCGCCGCGCCGGTCAGTTCGGTCGGCGTGAGCGCGTCCCCGGTGAGCCGTCCACCGAGGACGACGGCGCGGCGCAGCAGTGGTCCGCCCTGCTCGTGCTCGCCGCGCAGGGTGGCGGCCACCCCGGCGATGAGTGCGGTCATGAGTTCCGCCCCCGGTGGGTGGCCGTCGCGGGGCAGGGCGGACATCCGGCGGGCCACGTCGGCGTAGCGGTAGTGGTCGCCCGAGAAGCAGATGGCTTCGCCGGCGCGGACGAGACCGAGCAGGGCCTCGGCGCGGTCGGTGGCGGCGATCGCCTCGGTAGCGGCCAGCAGGGTGGTGACCGCGGCGGCCGGGGCGTCGCACCGTAGCTGCATCTCGCCGCGCAGCAGGCCGGCCGCGGCGGTCACGACCGGGTGGGCCGGGGTGGACGGCAGCCGGCGGAGCACCTGCCGGGCCGTGTCGGGGTCGCCGCCCCGCCAGGCGTACCGGGCTGCGGTGACCAGGCGGGCGGCCGCCTGGACCGGGTCGTCGCTGAGGTCCGCCGCGTGCCGCAGGGCCGCCGCGGCGGTCGCCCAGCCGTCCCCGCCGTCGGCCGCCGCCGTCTCGAGTTCCGCGGCGAGCCGCGGGTCGGGGCCGTCCGCGACCGCGGCGAGGTGCAGGGCCCGCCGCAGCCGCCGGCCGTCGAGCGCCCTGGCCAGCAGCAGGTGGGCCGCGCGCCGTTCGGCGAACGGGACGACGACCTGCACCATCGTCCGGGCCACCGGACTGGGGAAGGTCACGCCGGCCGGGCCGGTACGGACCAGGCCGGCGGCTTCGGCCGGTGCGAGGGCGTCGACGGTCGTGCCGGCCGCCCGGGCGGCCCGGACCAGGGTGGCGGGGTCATCGTCCCCGTCGAGGGCGGCCAGGAGCAGCACCTGCCGGCTGTCCGGGGGCAGGCGGTCCAGCCGGGCACGGTACGCGGAGCCCAGCGCGCCGCCCGCCGGTGGTGCGGCGGGCAGCGGCTCCTCGCCCTGCCTCTGGCCGGGGGTGAGCACGTCGACGAGGTCCGCGAGGGCCTGCGGGTTTCCGCCACCGACCGTCGCCAGCACGGCGGTCACCGGCGCCGGCAGTCCGGGGCACCGGTCGGCGAGTGCCGCCCGGCTGTTCCGCTCGTCGAGTGGGCGGAGCCGGTGGACGGGGATGCCGCCGGCTGCGGCGTCGGTGTCGGCGGCGAGCAGGAGGGTGACCGGCAGGCGGTGCAGGCGGCGGGCGACGAAGGCCAGCGTCTCGGCGGTCTGCCGGTCGCCGGAGTCGACGTCGTCCATCGTGCACAGCAGCGGACGGTCGTGCGCGTCGGCGGCGAGCAGGCCGAGCACGGCCATGGACAGGGCCAGCCGCTCGTCGGCCGGACACCCGCCGCCGGCCAGGGCGCGCCGCAGCACCCGCCGCTGCCGCTCCGGCAGCGTGGCGGCCCGGTCGAGGACGGGATCGAGGAGGCGCTGCAACCCGGCGTACGGCAGGGTTACCTCGTCGGCGAGCCCGGCGGCGGTGAGGACGGCCCGGTCCCCGGCGTGGTGCCGGGCGTGCGCCAGCAGCGCACTGCGCCCCGACCCCGGCTCACCGTGGACCAGCAGCGCTCCCCCGTCTGGGCCGTCGAGCAGCCGCCGGATCGCCCGGCACTCGTGGTCCCGACCGCGCAGCACGGTTATTTGCACTGTCGATGCATTAACCATGCATCCAGTATTACCAATCGGTAACCGCTCGGTGAAGAGCGTCGTGCCGGTCAGTCGGCGACGGCCGCCAGCAGGGCGCCCACCGTGCGCGCCATCACCGCCCTGGCCTGGTCCACGCCGAGCCCCAGGCCGTCGCGCAGCATCGACCAGGTCCCCCACGTGCTCACCGCCACGACGGCGTTCACCACCTGCTCGCGGCCCGCGCCGGCCCGGGCCAGCTCGACGGCGAACAGCGCCTCGACCTCGTCGCGGACCCGGTCGATATGCTTGAGCCGGTTGCGGTGCAGCTGCGCGGACAGCGGTTCCCGCATCTGGGCGGCGCGCGCCGAGGGCGCGATGAGCTGGAGCAACTTGGCCCGCTGCCGGCTGTACGCGTCGACCCGCTTGGCCAGTGGTAGCTCGGTCGGGATCGGCCGCCACGCGGCGTCCTGCTGCCGGAGCACCTCTTCACCGCTCGCCTCGAAGAGGGTCTCCATGTCCTTGAAGTTGGTCCAGAGCGTGCGCAGCGAGATGCCGGCGCGCTCGGCGATGCGCTCCCCGGTCGGCCGCAGGTCACCCTCGGAGATCAGGGCGAGGTGCGCCTCGACGATCGCGGCCCGGGTGCGTTCGGCCCGGGCCGTACGCCCGTCGACCCGGCCCGGCGCCTCGGCCCCGCCCATTCCCGCCCGCCTCCTTCACCGCGGCCTGGTCTCGCCCGCACGCCGAGTGTAGACGTGCGGTTACTCACGATCCGGTGGCTGACACCGGGCCCGGCCCGACCCTCCCAGCGAGCGGTTGCCGCTGGCCGGTGGCAGGTGGGCCGGTCGGGCGGCGGGGCCGTGCGCCGGCCCCGCCCCGGCCACGACCGGATCAGGTGGTCGGCACGCCGTTGGCCGGCGGTGCCACCGCGGGGGCGGTGTACCCGTTCACCGCCCCGTCGCCCTCGTCGGTCTCGTACGCGGGCCCGAAGTAGGCCTGCACTCCCCCGCTCACCCGGGTGAGCCGGCCCCCGCCGTAGCCGGAGTGGTCGGTGGCGGAGAACCGCAGCGGAGCGAGCCCGGGGCCCTGGTAGCCACCCTTGCGGACGGCCTCGGTCAGCGACTCGCGGGTGAGGTCCCTGCCGGCGGCGAGGAGCACCTGGACGAAGAGGTACCCCACGGCCATGCCGTACACGGTGTTGCCGTCGAACGGCGCGTTCCCGTTGTGGTCCCGGTTCACCTTCGTGAACAGCTGGATCCACGGGTTGGTCGTGTCGTTCTGCATCGGCAGGTAGTTGATGCCGACCATGCCGTCCAGCAGGCCGGCGGCGTCCCCGAGCTGCTTGGCGAGGGTCGGGTGGTCGGCGCCGACGTTGGACACCACCCACTGCGGCCGGAAGCCGAGCCGGGCGGCGGTGCCGATGGACAGGGCGGTGAAGCCCGGCACCGTGGCGAGGACGACCACCTCGCAGCCGGCCGCCTTCAACGCGCCGATCTGGGGCGCCACGTTGGTGTTGCTGACCACGTAGTCCTGGCGGGCCACGACGGGACCGCCGAGCACCTTCTCCACTCCGGCGAGGCTGTCCCGGCCGAAGTCGTCGTTCTGGCCGAGGAAGCAGACCTTCTTCCCGGGCAGGGTGGTCTTCACGTGGTGGGCGAGGATCTTGCCCTCGACGGTGTAGTCGGGGTTGAAGCCGAACGTGTTCGGGTAGCGGTCGGGCTGGTCCCAGCTGCGGCTGCCGGAGGCGACGAAGAGGTCGGGGACCCGGTTGCTGTGCAGGAAGTCGAGCACGCCGCTGTGGGTCGGGGTGCCGAGGCCGTTGAGGATGGCGAAGACCTTGTCCTGGAGGACGAGCTGGCGGACGACCTGCTGGGTGTTCGCCGGGTTGTACCCGTCGTCCATGACCTTGTAGGTGATCTTGCGGCCGTGCACGCCGCCGTTGGCGTTGACGTAGTCGAAGTACGCCTTGGTGGCCGGCGCGATCTTGGAGTAGCCGGCCGAGGCCGGGCCGGTGAGCGGCATGTGGGTGCCGACGACCACCTCGGTGTCGGTGACGCCCGGGACCGGCCCACGGCCGGCGGACCCGCCGTCGTTCCCGCCGCAGGCCGCCGCGCTGAGCAGCAGGGTGATGGAGGTGGCGATCGCGAGACCGCGTCGTGCGATGCGTCGCATGGGGTACCGACCTTTCTCGGCCAGGGTGGATGGTGTGGTGGGTGGATGAGGTGCGCCCGGCCGGCGCCGGACGGGTGGTCAGCGCCGCCCGGCCCGCCACCGGTCCCGCAGGGTGCGGGCGAGGCGGGAGAGCAGGCCCTGCACGCCGCCGGGTGCGGCGATCATGACGACGACCAGCGTGCTCCCGAAGATCGCCAGCGGGAGGTTGCCCTCCAGCCGCTGCGCCGCCGCCGGCGAGAGCGTCAGCAGGTCGGTCAGGGTGTGCGTCAGGTCGGGCAGGGCGACCAGCAGGGCAGCGCCCCACAGCGCGCCGGCCAGCCGGCCGAGGCCGCCGATGACGACGGCCATCAGCAGGAACAGCGACAGCGTCAGCGAGAACGCGCCGGGCGAGACGCTCTGCGCGAGCACGGCGAGCAGGGCGCCGCCCAGCCCGGCCCCGGCGGCGCTGACCACGAAGGCGAGGACCTGGGTCCGGGCGACGTGGATCCCGGCGAGGCGGGCCGCGATCTCGTCGTCGCGTACCGCCCGGAAGGTGCGGCCGTACCGGCTGCGAACCAGGTTGGCCAGCAGCACCAGGCAGAGCAGTGTCGCCGACCCGGCGACCCAGAGCTGCCACCGCTCGTACGGGAAGTACGGGCCGAGCGCCGCCGGTGGCGGTGCGACCGGGACGGGCAGCCCCTGCTCGCCGTTGAAAACGCCGTCGAAGGTGACGGTCAGGGCCGGTACCACGACCGCGACCGCCAGGGTGACGCCGGCCAGGTAGGGGCCGCGCAACCGGGCAGCGGCCACGCCCACGACGGCGCCGACCGCGACGGTGGTGGCCACCGCCGCCACCAGGGACACGACCAGCAACCCGCCGCCGGTTCGGCCGCGGTCGGCGAAGGCGTCCTGCGTCAGGGCGACCGTGTACGCGCCGACCGCCATCAGCGCGCCGTGCCCGAGTGAGAGCTGGCCGTTCAGTCCGGTGAGGATGGTCAGCCCGGCGGTCGCGCAGAGGTAGGCGGCGACCGTGGCGAGCTGGAAGTTCCGGAACGGCTCGAGGCCGTAACTGACCGCCAGCAGTGCCGACGCGGCGACGGCCGCGAGCCCGAGGTGGCGCAGCAGGGTCGGGACGCGCCGCCCCTCCGGCCGGCCCTCGGGACGGGGCGCCCGGGTCGCGGGTGGGGTCGCCACCCCGGTGGCGCTCACACCCGCCTCGCCGTGACCGGGGCGAACAGGCCGCCGGGACGGACCAGCAGCACCGCCAGGAGCAGCACCAGCACCGCGAGGGGGATGAGGTCGCCGCCGGCGTAGCCGCTGACGTACGACAGCAGCAGCCCGACCCCGACGCCGCCGACGATCGCGCCGGGCGGGCTGTCCAGCCCGCCCACCACGGCGGCGGTGAACGCCGAGACGAAGACCAGGTCCATGGCGTGCGGGTGCAGGCCCAGCTCGGTCGGGATGACGAGCATGCCGGCCAGGGCGCCGACACCGGACGCGAGCGCCCAACCGAGCGTGAGCATGCCGCCGACGTTCACCCCGAGCAGGCGGGAGACCTCGGGAGCGAACGCCGCGGCCCGCATCCGCAGGCCCACCGCGGTCCGGGTGAAGATCCAGGCGAGCGCGGCGCCGACCGTCCCGACGGCGGCGAAGACGAAGACGTCGTACGGCGACAGGACGGCCAGACCGCCGACGGTCAGGGCGCTGCGGCTGAACGGAGCCGCCGCCGGCCGGAACTCGTTGCCGTACACCATGCCGAGGACGGCCTGGATCAGCAGGACCAGCCCGAGCGCGACGATCACCGGGTTGAGCGGGGAGCGGTGGTCGACGAAGCGCATGACGGCGACGTCGACGACCGCGCCGAGGAGCAGGCCGACGGCGAGCGCGGCGACGAACCCGAGCCAGTACGAGCCGGTCGCGGCCGAGACGCTGTAGGCGGCGTACGCGGCGGCGACGGCCATCGCCCCCTGGGCGAAGTTGACGATCCGCGCGGCCCGCCAGATGAGCACCAGGGCCAGCGCGAACGCGGCGTAGACCGCTCCCCTCGACAGGCCGTCGAGGGTGAGGAAGACGAAGCGGTCCAACGGGCCTCCTTGTCGGCGGTGGTCAGAATCCGAGGTACGCGTGGCGCAGGTCGGCGTCGTCGCGGAGCCGGGCGGCCGGCGCGGTGGTGACGACCCGGCCGAGGGACATCACGACGCCGTGGTCGGCGACGCCGAGGGCGCTGCGGACGTTCTGTTCGACGAGCAGCACGGCCAGCCCGGTGCGGTCGCGCAGTTGCCGCAGCAGGGTCATGGTCTGGGCGACCACCCGCGGCGCCAGGCCGAGCGACGGTTCGTCGAGCAGCAGCAGGCGGGGCCGGCCGACCAGCGCGCGGCCGAGGGCGAGCATCTGCCGTTCGCCGCCGGAGAGTTGGTGGCCGAGGTGCCGCCGGCGCCGGGCCAGCGGCTCGAACAACTGGTAGACCTCGTCGTGGGCGCGGGCGGCGTCCGCCCGGTCCCGCCGCCACAGCCCGCCGAGGCGCAGGTTCTCCTCGACGGTGAGTTCGCCGATCACGCCACGTCCCTCGGGGACGTGCGCCAGGCCGCGCCGGACGAGCTGCTCGACGGTCGTGCCGCGCAGGTCCTCGCCGTCGAGGAGGATCCGACCGGCGGTGGGGCGCAGCATGCCGGAGAGGGCGCGCAGCAAAGTGGTCTTGCCGGCCCCGTTGGCGCCCACGACGGCCACGATGGCGCCGGCCGGCACGCGCAGGTCGACGGCGTGCAGCACCGGCGCCGCCCCGTACCCGGCCACCAGGCCCCGCACGGCGAGCAGGTCGGTGCCGGGCTGCGCACTCCCGGCGGTCATGCTGCCGCCTCGTCGACGGCCGCGCCGAGGTAGGCGTCGGCGACGGCGGGGTCGTCGCGGATCGCCTCGGGCGTGCCGGTGGCGACCACCCGGCCGAAGTCCAGCACGACGATCTCGTCGCACACCGACATCACCAGGTCCATGTGGTGTTCCACCAGCAGCACCGCGCACGGGTCGGTGTCGCGGTGGGGCAGCTCCCGGATCAGCTCCGCCAGCTCGGCGATGTCCTCGCCGCCGAGGCCGCCGGCCGGCTCGTCGAGCAGGAGCAGCCGGGGGCGGGCGGCGAGCGCGCGGGCCAGGGCGACCCGCTGGCGTACGGCGAACGGCAGGGTCCCGGGTACGGCGTCGGCGTACCCGGCGACGCCGAGCGTGTCGAGGACGGCCAGGGCGTGCCGGCGCAGCCGGCGCTCCTCCCGGTCGCTGCGGGGCAGGCCGAGCAGCGCGGCGAGGAACCCGGCCCGGGCCGCGTGGGAGGCACCGGCCACGACGTTCTCCAGGACGGTGAGCCCGGCGAACAGGCCGGTCCCCTGGAGGGTGCGGGCGATTCCGAGCCGGGTGAGCCGGTGCGGCCGGGGCCGGAACGGACGGCCGTCGAGGGTGAGGCTGCCCTCGTGCGGGCCGACGAAGCCACAGAGGACGTTGAACAGCGTCGTCTTACCGGCTCCGTTCGGACCGATCACGCCGACCACCTGGCCGGGGGCCACCCGCAGCGAGACGTCGTCGAGGGCGGTGAGGCCTCCGAAGCGCACCCCGACGTGGTGCAGCGCAAGCCCTTGTTCCATCACCCATCCCTCACATCGGGGTCCCGGTTATTACACTGGCAGTGTACGTTTCGCGGCCTGACCGTCAAGACCGCCGCCGCCAGGAGGCCTCCGCATATCAGGAAGTTGCACTGATAATGCATCCAGCATCGTCAGCGACCGGGGCGGAAGAGCCGTTCGGCGACGTGCCGGGGCGGCCACACACCGGCGGCCGCCCCGGAGCACGGTCAGGAGTGCGGACAGGTGTTCCGGTACTCCTCGACGGCGAACCCGGTCGGGCCCGGGCAGAGGAACGGCTCGTAGCGGGTGTCGTTGTCGACGAACCGCTTCAACCACGCCACCATCTGCCGGGCCATGGGCGTGTTGGTCGTCTGCGGGAAGAAGTGGTCCGCGCCGTTGAGCTCCAGGTACGCCTTCTCCGACGAGGACGGGATGCTGGCGTAGAACGGCTCGGAGTGCGAGGAGACCGACGCGATGCTGTCGTACTCGCCGCCGATGATCAGCGTCGGTACGCGTACCTCCGACCAGGTCTTGTCCAGGTTCCACGGGGCGAGCGGCACCGCGGCCTGCAACGACGGCCGGTCCGCCGCGGCCTCCAGGCTGCCGCCGCCGCCCATCGAGTGCCCGGCCACCGCGAGCCGGGTGGCGTCGATCCGGCCGCGCACCGAACTGCGCTCAGTGAGCCAGTCCAGCGCCGCGAGCAGTTGGGTGCCCCGGCTGGCCGGCTGGTCGAAGCGGCTGTTGGTCTCGATGCCGATGACCACGAAGCCGTGCGAGGCGATCCGCGGCCCGAGCCAACTGAGGCTGGACCACGAGGCGGTGTAGCCGGGCGAGATGGCGATCGCACCGAAGGTGCCCTCACTGGTGCTGGTCGGGTAGTAGACGACCCCGCCGCCGAAGCCGCTGACGCTCAGCGACGAGACACTGAACGACGAGGTGGCGAAGGGGCCGCGGCTGGCCTCCAGGATCGCGGTGGTCGGCGCCGGGCCGCGCTCGTACGGGTTCTCGGCGGCCTGCGCGCCGGCCGGGACGGCCAGGGCACCACCGACGGCGAGGACGGCCGCGACGGCCACCCTCGTCAGGGCGGACACGGAGGTACGGGTACGGGTGGTGGTGGGTGATCGCACGTCGGGTACTCCCTGCTGAGGGTTGGAGTGTTATCGACGTACGTCAGTCTTTGGCCTGGTCGCCGACGCCACATCGGCAAAATCACCGGTCCCCGGCGGGACGGCGCCGGGCAGGCCGGGACGCTCGGGGTGGCCGGTGGCCGGCCGCCCCGGACCGCTGGTCCGGACTACCTCAGCGGATCAGGCGGAGGCCGGTGAGCGTCCGGTCGTGTGCCGGGAACGCCTCCGCCGTGCGCGGTGCGTAGATCCACGTGCGCAGCGAGTCGGCGGCGGTGTCCACCTCCACCAGCCGGACCGGGTTGGTCCGTCGGGAGTGGAACGCCTGGAGGAACGAGTGGATCCGGTTGCCGTGCACGCCGGTGTCGACCCGGTACGCGGCGCTGCCGGTGTGACCGGAGAAGACGAGGCGGACGTTCGGATAGCGCGAGATCAGGTTGTCGAACAGGTACTGCGGGCTGGTGGACCCGTGGGCCGGGCTGCGCCCGATCGTGCCGTCGGCCTCCAGGTAGTGGTGCGTGACGACGACGACGTTGTGCCTCGGGTTGGCGGCGACGACGTTCCGGGCCCAGGCGACCGCCGCCCGGCGCGGCCACGGCTCCAGGGTCAGCACCAGCCACCGCACGCCGCCGGCCTCGTAGGTCGCGTACGCGTTGTCGACCTTGCCGGCCTCGAACTGGCCCCGGACGGCGCCGAAGCGGTCCGCGGTGAAGTACCGGTTGAACACCGTGGTGTCGCGCAGCAACGGCCCGGCGGGGCTGCGCCGCTTGCCGTCCGGGCCGTAGACCTGGCCGTCGTGGTTGCCGACCGCGAGGGAGTACGGCAGCCGGGCCCTCTCCAGCGGTCGCAGCGCGTCCCGGGCGCGGATGTACTGCACGTGGTCGGGGGTGTCGAAGTTGACCACGTCGCCGATGTGGGTGACGAACCGCAGGTCCAGCGCGGAGCGGTTGGCGACCAGCCAGTCGGAGCGCTGCCGGAACCGGGGGTCGTCCGCTCTCAGCACCTCCTCCTGGGTGTCCGGCACGACCGCGAACCCGAACCGGGTGTCGGCGGCGACCCGGAGGGTGCCGGTCGGCAACGTGGACGGTGGCGACTCGACCGCGTTGGCGACGCCCGCGAGGCCGCCCGCCGTCAGCACCACCACGGCCGCCACGATGGTCCGCGTTATCCGCATCGGACACCTCCCACCAGGTCACCGGCGGTCGCCGGCTCCCGGGGATGCTACGGCAGGCCGTCGGCCGCACCCCGGAACCCCGCCATGACCGCGCGTGGTGGGCGCGTCCACGAAGAGTAGTCGGGTTTCGCGGCGGCCCGCCGCTACCGACCGGCGGGAACGAGATCCGGCGCGAACCGGAACGAGACGGCCTCCATCAGCGGCTTCCGCTTGGTGTTCTGGAAGGCGGCGATCCGCCAGCCGCCGTCGGCGGTGCGGACGAGCACGTAGGTCTGCACCTTGGTCAGTTTGCCCGGGCGGTCGCCCTTGTAGATCTCGCCGGTGGTACCTCGACGCGGTCGGCCCGCACGGGATGGCAGCGGCGGACCCCACCGACCGGCGCAAGGTGGTCGTGGCGCCCGTCCCCGAAGCCCTCGGGCGCATCGACGAGGTCGTGAGCCCGGCGCGTGAACGGATCGCCGAGGTGCTCACCGCGTACACGCCGGAGCAGCTCGACGTCCTGTTCGACTACTTCGAGCGGGCCGCACCCGCGTTCCGCGCCGCCACCCGGCAGATCCGTACCCGGCCCCGCCGCTGACCGCCGACCGCCGAACGGATCAGTGGCCGCGGTAGAGCGCCTCGACGTCCGACCGGAAGCGCTCCTCGACGACGCCGCGCTTGATCTTCAGGGTCGGGGTCAGTTCGCCGTCGGCCTCGGTGAAGTCGCGCGGCAGGATGGCGAAGGTCTTGACCTGCTCGGCCCGGGACACGGTCTGGTTGGCCTGGTCGACCGCCTCCTGGATCTCGCCGCGCAGCGCGGGGTCGTCCCGCAGCTCGGCGACCGAGGCGTCCGGCCGGCCGTGGGCGGACCGCCACCGCGGCCATGCCTGCACATCGATGGTGACCAGCGCGGCCACGTACGGTCGATCGTCGCCGACGAGCATGCACTGGCTGACCAGCGGATGGGCGCGGACGGCCTCCTCGATCGGCGCGGGTGCGATGTTCTTGCCGGCCGCCGTCACGATGATCTCCTTCTTGCGGCCGGTGAGCCGGAGGAAGCCGTCGGGGTCGAGGCTGCCGAGGTCACCGGTGCGAAGCCACCCGTCCGGCGTGAAGGTGTCCCGGGTGGCGTCCGGGTTGTTCCAGTACCCCGGGAACACCACGTCGCCGTGCGCCAGCACCTCGCCGTCGTCGGCGACCCGGATCTCCACGCCGGGCAGCGGTCGGCCGACGGTGCCGATCCGCTGCGCCGACGGCAGGTTCGCCGTGAGGGCGGGCGACGTCTCGGTGAGGCCGTACCCCTCCAGGACCTGGATTCCCGCACCCCGGAAGAAGTGCCCCACCCGCTCGCCGAGGGGTGCGCCGCCGACGATCGCCGTCCGGCACCGCCCGCCGAGCGCCGCCCGCAGCTTCCGGTACGCCAGCAGGTCGAAAACGGCCCGGGCCAGCCGGAGCAGCGGGTTCGGCCCGCGCGGCCGGTCGAGGGCCCGGCTGTACCGCACCGCCACCCGGTCGGCGAGGGCGAACAGCCACCCGCGTCGCGCGTCCTCGGCCTTCTGCCGGGCCCGGTTGAACATCTTCTCGAAGACGCGCGGCACCGCCAGGATGAACGTCGGCCGGTGCCGGCGCAGCTGCTCCAGCACCCCGGCGACGTCGGCGCTGTGCACCATGGTGGCGCGGCTCTGCACCACCCCCACCTGGATCAACCGGGCGAACATGTGCGCCAGCGGCAGGAACAGCACCGTCGACGCACCGGGGTACAGCAGCCGCGACAGCGCCGCGACAGCGGCGGTCACGTCGCAGTGGATGTTGCGGTGCGTCAGCACGCAACCCTTCGGGCGCCCCGTCGTGCCGCTGGTGTAGACGATCGTGGCGACGTCACCGCCGGTCACCCGCTTGCGCCGGTCGTCGATCCGCGTGTCGTCGACGGTGCGTCCCCGGCCGGCGAGGGCGATCAGGTCACCGGCGTCGATCTGCCACACGTCACGCAGCGCCGGAAGGCCGTGCCGCAGGGCGGCGACCATCTCCCCGTGGCTCGCCGACTCCACCACGGCGCCCATCGCGCCCGAATCCGACAGGACCCACCCGAGCTGGTCCGAGCTGGCCGTCTCGTAGACCGGCACCGGCACCGCCCCGATCGCCCACAGGGCGTAGTCGACCAGGGTCCACTCGTACCGGGTGCGGCTCATCAGCACGATCCGGTCACCGTGGCCCACGCCGGCGGCGACGAAACCGCGGGCCAGCGTGAGGACGTCGTCCCGGAACTGCTCGCACGTCACCGGCAGGTCGCCACCCTGCACCGACCGCGGCGCGGGCCACGCGCGCGACACCGGCGCGGGGCGTACGAACTGCACCGCCTGCGGAGCCTCCCGGGCGTTGATCCACACACGCTCCGCCAGCCCCGGCACCACCGCCCCGACGTCCAGCGGCGCGACAGCGACGTCCTGCACGTCGACCCCCCACCTGCTGCGCTCCCGGCACACCGGACGCGGCAGCCGGCCGTACGGTCATGCTGCCGCCGCCACCGGCCCGGGCGGCGGCTATCGGCGAAACCCGCCCCGGCCACGGGGACGCGTGGTAGAAGGCCCCACCGGCCCGAGCTCAGATCGCGACCGCCGCCGACACCTTCCACTCGCCGTCGACCGGGACCAGGGTGAGCACCACCCGGTTCTGGTCGACCTTTTCCCCGGCCGTGGTGACGTTGCGCCGGTACTGGTTGAGGTACACCAGCAGCTCGACCCGGGCCGGGCCGGCCGTGACCACGCCGGCCGAGGACACCTCCGCCAGCACGACCGCCTGCTGCTTCACGGCCGTCTGCTGCAACGCGGCGGTGGTCCGCGCGTACTCGTCGGCGAAGGGCCCGGTGACGAAGCCGCGGCCGTTCGCCACGCTCTCGTCGAACGTGCGGTGGTCGTACGAGAAGATCGCCTTCGCCGCGGCCGGGGCGACCGCCAGGGCCTGCCTCGCGGCGGTGTCGGTGCGGGTGCCGGTACGGTCCCGCTGCCAGCCGACGGCGGCGGTGCCGGCGGCCAGCGCGATCGCCGCCGCCAGCGCCGGCACCAGGGACAGGCGGCGGCCCCGGGGCCACGGCCGGAGATTCCGGATGCGCATACGTCCTCCCAAGGTCGGCGCCGGTGTCACCCGACGAACTGCAGACGGGACACCAGCCACTGACCTGAGTCCCGGTCGTGGACCAGGTCCAGCTGGATCCGGTAGTGCGCCGCCCGGCCGGCGGGCGCCTTCGCGTTCTTGACGGTGGCGTCCACGGCGACCAGCACCACCGCCCGGCGGCGGTCACCGGAGACCAGGCCGGCCCGCAACACGGAACCCCGCGACTCGACCTTGTTCTCCACCACCGCCGTCCGGACCTGCGCCTGGCCCCGGGTGAACTCGTCCTTGAACTCGCCGGTCGCCCCGTCCACGATCCGCTGGAGGTCGCGGTCCACACTGGCGGCGCTCACCGACACGAAGTCGACGCTGGTCTGCTTGGCCGCGGCGAGCGCGCCCTGGCGGGCCTCCTCCAGCGCCCGGTGCCCGTACCAGCGGTGGCCGTACAGGCCGGCGAGGGCGAGGGACCCGGCGAGCAGGGCGACGAGCAGCCCGACCAGGAGGCGACGGCGGCCGGGACCGGCGGACGCCGGGGCCGGATCGTCCGCCGCCGCGGGATCGTCGCCGGGCGCGTCGGCCGCGTCGGGCCGGTCCTCGACCCGCTCCGGATCGGCGGTCCCGGTCGGGACGCCGCCGACCGCCGCGTCCTCGGCCGGCTCCTGGTCGATCCGCTCGAGCACGTCCTCGATCGGCGTCCGCACCGGCCGGAGGACCACCCGGCGCTGGGCGGGCCGCCCGGCCGCACCGGACCTGCTTCCCTTGATCACCTTCAGCGTGCGGTCCCTCCGGGTCGGCACGGCCACCTCCTTCGATCGGTCCGTCACGGGGTCACCCCGGCGAGCAGCAGGTGCTTCCACGACTGGTCCCCCGCCATCCGGTACTGGCCGCCGGCCGCACCGAACTGCAACGGCCGCCCGTCGCTGCCGAGCACCAGCCCGGTCGCCGGGTCGAATCCCGCCGCGTACGCGGGCGGCGGGGCGGCGGGGGCCGGAGCCGCCCGGCCACCCGCCCGTGGCGCGTTGGCCGACCCGCGTACGCCCGCCCCGGCCGCCCGGTCCTTCGCGCCGCACTGCCGGCCGCCGTCGCCGTACCGGCAGGGCGGCGGGTCGTTCGCGTTGAGCACCAGGCCGAGGTGGGCGGTGCCGTCGCCCGGCGTGACCGTGAAGCCGCCCGAGACGGTGATCGGGTAGACCACCAGCAGGTGCTCGATGTTCGGCAGCCGCCGGGCGGCGATGCCGTTGACGGTGACCAGGTTTCCGAGCAGCGTGCCGACGGTCGGTTCCAGTCCCCGCAGCAGCGCGGTGACCTCGGTGGCGGCGGGCGGTCCGGCGGCGAGCAGCCGGCGCAGGTCGGGATCGGCGGCCCGGACGGTGGCGGCGAGCGCCGCCAGGTCGGCGGCCCAGCGGCGCAGGGCCTCCGCCGACTCGGCCTGGGTCTGGAGGACGGTCCGGCCGTCGCGGATCAGCGCGAGGGTCTCCGGCAGCGCGGCGGTGGCGTCGGCGAGCAGCGCGTCGCCGGCGTCGAGGAGCCGCGCCAGCGCCGCCTCGTTGCCCTCGAACGCGGTGCCGAGTTCCGTGATCACCACGGCCAGGTCCTCGGGGCCGACCGACCGGACCAGCGCGTCCAGGTTCGTCAGGAGCACCTCGGGCGGCAGCGGCACGCCGGTCCGGTCGGCCGGGATCACCGCCCCGTCGCGCAGGTACGGCCCGCCGTCGCGCTCCGGCCGCAGGTCGACGTACTGCTCTCCGACGGCGGAGCGCTGGGCGACCACCGCACGGAGGTCGTCGGGGATCCGTACGCCGCGGTCGATCCGCAGGTCGGCGCGGACACCGCCGTCGCGCAGCTCGACGGCGGTGACCCGGCCGACGGGAACACCCCGGTAGGTGACCGGTGCGTGGGGGAAGATCCCCCCGGCCCGGACGAGGTCGAGGTGGACGCGGTACCCGCCGCCCAGCAGCGTGTCACCGAGCCCGACGTAGCGCAGGCCCACGTAGGCGACGCCGAGCAGGCTGACCACCACGAACGCGAGCACCTTGAGCCGGGTCGATCGTCCGATCACGGCAGCAGCCCCCCTCCGAGGACGTCCGGCAGGTCGCCGACCTGGCCGAGGATCTCGCCGGTGACCGGGAGCAGGCAGTCGGCGGTGAGGACGGTTCCGGCGGGCAGTTCCGTCCCTTCGGGGAACGCCGTTCCGGCCGGCACCAGTCCCTTGGGGAGGACCAGCCCGCCGACGGGCACCGGCGAACCCGGCTTGAGCAGCGTGCAGCCCTCGGGCAGCAGGCACTTCGCCGGCGGGACCCAGGTCGCCGGGAAGTCGTCCGGGTCGGGCAGGCACTCGGTCAGGGGCAGGTCGAGGTTCCCGGTGCCGCCGGGCTTCGGCACGGGGACGCCGCCCGGGGGGCGTGGTGCGGCCGGCGGGCCCGGCCGGGCGGCCGGGCGGGCGGGCGGCGGGGCCGCCGCCACCAGGTTGGCCAGGATGCCGGCCGCGTCCAGGTCGGCGGTCACGGCCAGGTTGACGAAGTCCCCGACGATCGCGCCGGTGACGTTCGGCGGGAACGGGTACGACAGCATGAAGTCGAGGGACTTCGGCAGGTCGTCGCCGGCGCGCACCAGCTGTTCCAGGATCGGTTTCAGGGCCTCCAGGCTGGCCACGGTGTCCGCGCGGCTGCTCTCGACCACCCGGGTGCCGACCCGCCCGAGATCGCCGAGCGCGGTCAGGACGCCGGTGAGCTGGGCCCGCTGCTCCTCCAGCACGGTCAGGCCGGGGGCCAGCGAGTCGACTGCGGCACCGATCACCTGCTGCTGGCGGGCCAGCCGGCCGGTCAGCCGGTCGAGCGCCTCGACGGCCCGGACGATGTCGGTCTTCTGCCGCTCCAGGCCGCCGATGAAGGTGTCGAGCTGCCGCAGCGCGTCCCGCACCGCCGGCTCCCGCCCGTCGAGGGCCGTGGCGAGTTCCTGGTTGATGGTGCGCAACTGGGCCAGGCCGCCACCGTTGAGCAGCAGGCCGAGGGCGGCGAGCACCTCCTCGACCTCGACGCCCCGGGTGGTGCGGGACAGCGGGATGACGTCGCCGTCGGCGAGGGCACCGGTGGCGGGCGGGCCGGACGGCGGGGCCACCGTCACGTACTTCTCCCCCAGCAGGCTGCTCTGCCGGACGGCGGCGGTGGCGTTGGCCGGGAGTCGGACGTCGGCGTCGAGGCGGAGGACGACCTGCGCGGTCCAGCCGGACAGCGAGATCCTCTCGACGCTGCCCACCGTGACGTCGTCCACCTTCACGGCCGCCTGGGGCACCAGGTCCAGCACGTCGCGGAACTCGGCGGTGACGCGGTAGCCGCGGCCGTCGGGCGCTCCGCCGGGCAGCGGCAGTTCGGTCACCTCGGGCAACCCGCAGCCGGCGGGCAGCAGTGCCACGGCCAGGGTGGCGGCCAGGGTGCGGCGCATCCGGCGGGTCATGCCGGCCCCCGCAGGATGCCGCCGAGGGTGAGGTCGGGGCCGCCCGGCGCGGGCGACGGCACCGCCGCGCCGGGCGCCACCGGTGAGGGTGTGGCCGGTGGCGCCGGGCGGGTCGCGCCGGGCGGCAGCTTGAGCAGCTTCCGGAGCTGGTCGGTCATCGGAAGCTTGCGGGCGTGCAGGGTCTGCGCGAGGGCGGTGCACGTCGCGGGCACCGTCGCGGGTGTCTGGTCGACCAGGAGGGAACAGACGAAGCTGGCGGGATCGTAGGGACCGAGGACGTTGTCGCGGGTGTCCAGCGTTCCGGACCGGGGGTTGTAGGCCAGCGCCAGGTTGTTCAGCGCGAGCGGGGCGACGTCGAGGATGTCGATGACGGCCTGCTGTTGGCGGACCAGCACGCCGGTGACGTCCGCCAGGGCGGCGACGTCGGTGGTCAGCAGGTCGCGGTTCTGCCGGACGAAGGTGGTGACGTCGGCGAGGGCGGTCGCCAGGTTGCGCAGCGCGGCGGCGAGCTCGTCCCGCTCGCCGGCCAGTTGCGCGGCCACCTCGGCCAGTTGCCGGTTGAACGCCCGGACCTGCTGGTCGCTGCGGGCCAGGGCGGTGGTGAAGCGTTGCAGGTTGGCCACCGAGCCGAAGAGGTCCCGCCGCCCGTCGGCGAGCGTGGTCAACGCCTGGGAGAGCCCGTCGAGGGTGTCGTGCAGCTCGTCGCCGTTGCCCTCCAGGTTGGCACGGCCGGTGGCGACGAGATCGGACAGGGCGCCGTCGGCGTTGGCGCCCCGCGGACCGAGCGCACGGTTGAAGTCGTCGAGCGCCCGGTAGATGTCGTCGATCTCCATCGGGGTGGCGGTGCGCTCGACGGGTATCTCGGCGCCGTCGGCGAGCACGGCGCCGCCGGCGTACGCGGGGGTGAGCTGCACGTAGCGGTCGCTGACCACGCTGGGCGGGACGACCACGGCCTGCGCGCCGGCCGGCACCTGCACCTCCCGGTCGTAGCGCATGGTCACCCGGACCGTGCGGCCCTGCGGTCGCACCTCGACCACCTCGCCGACGCGGACGCCGAGCACCCGCACGTCGGAACCCGGGTGCACGCCGACCGTGCCGGTGAAGTGGGCGACGAGCCGGCGGGGCGGCGTGCCGGGACGCAGCACCGCGACAGCGGCGGCCACGGTGACCAGCACGGTCGCGGCGGCGACCGGCCGGCGCCAACGGCGTACGGTGTCGGGCATCAGCGTCCTCCCGTCGTGGGCTGGAACGGCTGGACGAGCCCCTGCACGTACGAGTCGAACCACCGTCCGTTGCCGACCACGTTGGCGAAGGCGCTGACGAACGGTGCCATCCGCTGGACGGTCAGTTCGAGGTCGTCCCGGTTGCGTTGCAGGATGGCGATCACGTCCCGCAGCTGGCGCAGGGCCGGACCGAGTTGGGCCCGGTTGTCGGCGACCAGACCGGACAGCTGGGTGGCCAGGTCGTTGGTGCCGACGAGCAGCTCGTGGATGGCGTCCCGGCGGCGCCGCACCTCCGCCAGGAGCGCCTCGCCGTCGGTGACCAGCGCGCGGAACTCCTCGTCCCGGGTCGCGAGCACGTCGGTGACCGTCCGGGCGCGGGCCAGCAGCGAGCGCAGTTCGGCGTCGCGGTCGGCGACGGTACGGGAGAGCCGGGACAGCCCGACCAGCGAGGCGTTGACCGTGCCGGGGGTGTCGGCGAACGTCTCCGACAGGGTGGCGAAGGCGGCGGCGAGCTGGTCGGTGTCGATCGTGTCGAGGGTGTCGGCGAGGCCGGTGACGGCCTGCACCACGTCGAACGGCGCGGCGGTGCGCTCGAGGGGGATCTGCGCGCCCTCGGGCAGCCGTCCCCCGCCGTCGGGCGCCAGCGCAAGGTACTTCTGCCCCAGCACCGTCTTGATCCGGATCGTCGCCGCGGTCCGGTCGCCGAGGCGTACGCCGTCGTCGTCGACCCGGAAGCGGACCCGCACGTACGGGCGGGTGTCCCGGGCCAGTTCCACGGCGGTGACCTTGCCGACGCGCACGCCGGCGACGCGCACCTCGTTGCCCACCGCCAGCCCACTGGCGTCGGTGAACGCCGCCTGGTAGGCGCGCCCGGTCAGCGCCGCGAGCCGGTCGAACTGGAAGGCGCCGAGCAGGGTGGCACCGACCAACGCGAGGCCGACGGCGCCCACGGCGACGGGATTGCGTTCCCGGAACGGTCTCATCGGCTGCCTCCGGTCGCGCACCGGGCGGCCGGGGCGCTGAACGTCACGGGATTCAGGGTCTGCCCGCCGGCCGTGACCCGGCCGTCGAAGTCGCAGAGGTAGAAGTTGAACCACGACCCGTACGACGCGACCCGGGTCAGCGACTGGTACCGGTCGGGGAGCCGGCCGAGGGTGCCGTCGATGACGGCCGCGTTGCGGTTGAGGGTGCCGGCGAGCGTGTCGAGGGCCCGGATGTCGGCCGCCAGGGGTGGTCGCGCGTCCTCCAGCAGCGCCGACGTGGCGGTGGTGAGGTCGCCGATGCTGACCAGCGCCTCGCCGATCGCGGTCCGGTCGGCCGACAGTCCCGAGACGAACTGCTGCAGCTGCCGGATCGTCTGGTCGAGTTCGCGGTCGCGGGTGGCGAGGGTGCCGAGGACGGTGTTGAGGTTGGTGACGACCCGGCCGATGACGGCGTCCCGGTCGGCGAGCGTGTTGGTCAGCGACGCGGTGCGGTCCAGCAGGCTCGTGACGGTGCCGCCCTCCCCCTGGAGCACCTGGATGATCTCGTGGGCGAGCTTGTTGACGTCCTGCGGGTCGAGCGCGGTGAACAGTGGACGGAACCCGTTGAACAGCACGGTCAGGTCCAGCGCGGGAGTGGTCTGCCCGATCGGGATGAGCCCGCCGGGTCGCAGCGGACGGCGGTCGCCGGGGCCCTCGGTCAGCGCCAGGTAGCGCTGGCCGACCAGGTTGCGGTAGCGGATCTTGGCGCGGACGCCGGTGGCCAGCGGAACGTCGTCGCGGACGGTGAAGGACACCTCGGCGACGGTGTTGTCGACCACCCGGATGTCGCGGACCTGTCCGACCCGGACGCCCGCGATGCGCACGTCGTCGCCGGGCAGCAGCCCGGTGGCGTCGGTGAACCGGGCGCGGTAGGTGGCGCCGCCGGCCGGGAACGCGCCGAGGGTCTGCGCGAGCAGGGCGGTGAGCAGCAGCGTCACGGCGGCGAAGAGGCTCAGCTTGAGCAGCGAGGCGGTGGTCTTCCCGGTCATCGCGTGTTCACCACCGCGCCGCGCAGCAGCGGACCCCACAGCAGGACCGCGATGTCGGGCACCTCCACCGGCGGGGTGCCGGTGACGGCGCCGACGATGGGGCCGACGAGGTCCTGTTCCTCCTTCGTGCCGGCGCGTCCCATCTCGACCGGAGCGGCCGGGGCGGCGGCGCCCGGAGCCGGTACGCCGACCGGCAGGAGCGGGCGGGGACGGTCGCCGGAGTAGTCGTACCCGTCGTCGATCGGCACCTCGGGGGCGGGCGTCCCCGGCCGGGGCAGCCCGTGGCAGTCCGGTCCGCCGCCGGCGCCGTAGACCGGCTCGTCGCGCCCGCGCTCGTACTTGCCGCCGTCCCGGGTGACCTCCAGGGTGATGCGCATCCGCCCGCCCGCGAACACCTCCTCGACCCGCGGTTGCAGGGCGACCAGCCCTCGCATCAGGCACGGGTACTCGGGGGCGTACGCGGCGAGCAGTTCCAGGACCGGCCGGCTGACCTGGCCGAGCCGGATGAGCTGGTCGCCGTGCCGGTCGAGGAACCCCCGGGTGACGTCGGCGGTGCCGGTGGTCCCGGCCAGGAACGCCGCGAGCTGGCCGCGCTGGTCGGTGACGGTACGGGCGGTGACGGTCACGTCCCGCAGCAGCGCCAGCAGGTCGGGCAGCGCCGCGTCGTACCCGTCGAGGACGACGGCGAGCGTCCGGATGTCCTCCTCGATGGTGGGCAGGGCGGGGTTGAGCTGCTTCAGGTAGGCGGCGAGCCGGTCGAGGTTCGCGCCGAGCTGCTCGCCGCGGCCGTCGAGGGCGGCGGCCAGCGCGCCGAGCGTCACGGCCAGTTGGTCGGGGCGGACGGCCTGGAGCAGGGGCAGCGCCTCGTCGAGGACCCGTTCCAGCTCGACGGCGGTACGGCTGCGGTCCTGGGTGATGACGGCGCCGTCGCGGATCGGTCCGGCGCTGGTCGCCTCGGGCGGAACCAGCTCGACGTACCGCTCGCCGAAGAGCGTCTTCGGCAGCAGCCGGGCGGTCACGTCGGCGGGGATCCGCCGGGTCAGGGCCGGGTCGAGCGCCAACCGCAGGGTGGCCCCGCCGCCGTCGCTGCGTACGGAGCGCACGTCGCCGACGACGACGCCGCGTACCTTGACGTCGGCGCCGTCGCTGAGCTGCAGCCCGGCGCGGTCGGTGTGCAGGGTGACCCGGGCGACCGGCGTGAAGGCCCGGTGGTAGTGGAGGACGGAGGCGGTCAGCGCCGCGGTCAGCACGGCGATGAAGACGACGCCGAGGATGCGATTCTTCATGGTCACCCCGCGATCCGGACGGTGGTGGTCGCGCCCCAGATGGCCAGCGACAGGAAGAAGTCCACGATGTTGACGGCCACGATGGCCAGGCGGACGGCGCGGCCGACGGCGATGCCCACGCCGGCCGGCCCGCCGCTGGCGGTGTAGCCGTAGTAGCAGTGGACCAGGACGACGATCACGCTGAAGACCAGCACCTTGCCGAAGGACCACAGCACGTCCCCGGGCGGCAGGAACAGGTGGAAGTAGTAGTCGTACGTGCCGGCCGACTGCCCGAAGTAGGACACCGCGATGGTCCGGGTGGCGAGGTAGCTGGAGAGCAGCCCGATCACGTACAGCGGGACGACCGCGATGAACCCGGCGATCATCCGGGTGGTGACCAGGAACGGCAGCGAGGGCACCGCCATCACCTCCAGCGCGTCGACCTCCTCGGAGATGCGCATCGCGCCGAGCTGTGCGGTGAACCCGCAGCCCACCGTCGCCGACAGGGCCAGCGCCGCCACCAGGGGCGAGATCTCCCGGGTGTTGAAGTACGCGGAGATGAAGCCGGTGAAGGCGCTGCTGCCGATCTGGTTGAGCGCCTGGTAGCCCTGGAGTCCCACCTCGGTGCCGGTGAAGAAGGTGAGGAAGCAGATGACGCCCACCGTCCCACCGAGCACCGCCAGCGCCCCGGTACCGAAGCTGACCTCGGCGAGGAGGCGGACGACCTCCCGCTTGTACCGGCGTACGGTGCGCGGCGTCCAGGCGAACGCCCGCACGTAGAAGGCGAGCTGCCCGCCGAGGTCGTCGAGGTGTCGCAGCGCCGGCACGTCAGCTCCCCTTCTGCGGTACGACCTGGAAGTACACGGCGGTGACCACGAAATTCAGGGCGAACAGCGCCATGAACGTGAGCACGACGCTCTGGTTCACCGCGTCGCCGACGCCCTTCGGGCCGCCCTTGGCGGTCATTCCCTTGTAGGAGGCGATCAGCGCGGCGGCGGCACCGAACAGCAGCGCCTTCACCTCCCCCACCAGCAGGTCGGGCAGTTGTCCGAGGGCCTGGAAGCTGGCCAGGTACGCGCCCGGCGTGCCGCCCTGCATGACCACGTTGAACAGGTAGCCGCCGCTGACCCCGACGACGCTGACCAGGCCGTTGAGCAGCACGGCCACCAGCATCGAGGCGAGCACGCGCGGCACCACCAGCCGGTGGATCGGGTCGATGCCGAGCACCTGCATCGCGTCGAGCTCCTCCCGGATGCGGCGGGAGCCGAGGTCGGCGCAGATCGCGGAGCCACCGGCGCCGGCGATCACCAGCGCGGTCACGATCGGCCCGGCCTCGCGGACGACGGCCAGGACCGACGCGGCCCCGGTGAAGGACTGCGCGCCGAGCTGGCGGACCAGGGAGCCGAGCTGGAGCGCGATCACCGCGCCGAACGGGATCGAGACGAGCGCCGCCGGCAGGATCGACACCGAGCTGATGAACCAGGCCTGCTGGACGAACTCGCGGACCTGCACAGGCCGCCGGCCCAGTCCCCGGAGGGTGTCCAGGCAGAAGGCGAAGAAGTGGCCGGTCTCGCGCCGGACCGCCGGGCCGCTCATCCGGGCACCCCGTCGCGGGTGAGGACCGGCGGCAGCTCGACGGTCGGCCGTCCGTCCGGCCCGGCGAAGGAGCCGGGCGGCGGGACGACACCGTGGTCGCGGCACCACTGGCCGGGCGGTCGTTCGGCCCGCCGGCGCCGCCCGTCGGAGGGCTGGAGCTGCACCGGGATGGGCGGCAGCGGCGGCAGCTCGGCACCGGCCTGCGCCTCGGCCTGCAACTCCTCGGCGTCCTTCTCCTCGGCCATGCCGATCGGGCCGATCCGCTGGGCGTTGAGGAACTGCCGCACCACCGGCTCGGTGCTGGACAGCAGCATCTCCCGGGGCCCGAACATGGCCAGGTGGCCGTGGTAGATCAGGCCGATGTTGTCCGGGACCGTCCGGGCGGTGTTGATGTCGTGGGTGACGATCAGGAACGTCGCCTCGGTCCGCTGGTTGAGGTCGATGATGAGCTGGTTCAGGTACGCGGTGCGGACCGGGTCGAGCCCGGAGTCGGGCTCGTCGAAGAGCACGATCTGCGGGTCGAGGACGAGCGCCCGGGCCAGCCCGGCCCGCTTGCGCATCCCGCCGGAGATCTCCCCCGGCAGCTTCTTCTCGGCGCCGACCAGGCCCACCATGTCGAGCTTCTCGGTGACCACCGTCCGGATCTCCGACTCCGACCGGCGGGTGTGCTCGCGCAGCGGGAAGGCCACGTTGTCGTAGATGTTCATCGAGCCGAACAGCGCACCGTCCTGGAACAGGACGCCGAACAGCTTCCGCACCTCGTACAGCTCGCGCTCCGGCAGCCGGGGCAGGTTGCGGCCCTCGATCAGGATGTCCCCCCGGTCGGGCCGGAGCAGCCCCACCAGGGTCTTGAGGAACACCGACTTCCCGGTGCCGGACGGGCCGAGCAGCACCGAGATCTCGCCGGCCGGCAGGGTCAGGCTGATGTCCGACCAGACCGGCTGACCACCGAAGGACTTCGTCAGTCCCCGTACGGCCACTTCGACGCCCACGTCGCCTCCCCACCTCGCTACTGGAGACATCGCGGCCGTCGGCCCGAACGCAACAACTACTTTGCGCAGCCACGCGGCCACCCTGGTCGGGCTAGGCAAACCGGGCCGGGCTCGATAGCGTGCCGGTTAACTCGCCGGTAACAGAGGTGTCTTCCAATCCGATGACGACGACGACCGAGCCCGAGGCCGAGCTCGTCCGCCGGGCGGCCCGCCGTGACAGCGCCGCCGTCGCGGCGTTGCTCGCCGGCCTCCGCCCGGGGCTGGTGCGCTACTGCCGGGCCCGGCTGGGCCGCATCGGCGGGGCGTACACCACCGCGGACGACGTCGCCCAGGAGATCTGCCTCGCGGTGCTGCGGGCCCTGCCGAACTACCGGGATCAGGGGCGGCCGTTCTCGGCGTTCGTCTACGCCATCGCCGCGCACAAGGTCGCCGACGCCCACCGCGCCGCCGTACGCGCCGCCACCGTCACGGCCGACGACGCGCCACCGGAGCACCCGGACGCGGATCCGGGCCCGGAGCAGCGGGCGGTCGCCACCGACCTGGCCCGCCGGCTGTCCGAGTTGCTCGACCGCCTGCCCGAGATGCAGCGCGAGATCGTCCTCCTCCGGGTCGCGGTCGGGCTCTCCGCCGACGAGGTGGGCACGATCGTCGGGATGACGGCGGCGGCGGTACGGATGGCCCAGTCCCGGGCGCTGGCCCGCCTCCGTACCCTGGCAGGGGACGCGTTTGGCGAGGTGGCAGCATGAGCGGGCGGACGCCGGAGAGCGGCGGCGAGATCGACCTGGCGGCGATCGCCCGGGACGACGAGCTGCTCGACGCGCTCGGCCGCGGTGACCCGGCGCCGGAGGGGGACGACCTCGCCGCCATGCTGGCCGCCTGGCGTGACGACCTCGGCGACGCGGTCGACGAGCAGCCGGTCCGCCCCGCGGTGCCCGCGCTCCCGCCGGCGTCGCCCCGACGGGTACGGCTCGGACGGCCGCTCGTCCGGGTCGCGGCCGCCGCCGTCGTGCTCGCCGGCGTCGTCACCGGGCTCGGGATCGGCAGCCGCGAGGCGGGGCCGAGCAGTCCGTTGTGGGCGCTGACCCAGGTGCTGCACCCGGAGCGGGCCGAGGTCCGGCTGATCGAGGACACGATCCGGCAGGCCCGGTCCGCCCTCGCCGCCGGCCGCCCGGACGAGGCACGGGACCTGCTCGACGAGGCACGGCGGCGCCTCGCGTCGGTCGAGGACCCGTCCACCGCCCGCCGCCTCGCCGCGGAGATCGACGCGCTGCGCCCCGCGCCGGTCGTCACGGTGCCGACGCCCGCGGCCCCCGGCCCGTCGGCTACGCCGACCACGACGTCGCCGTCGCCCCCGGGCGGCAGCGGACCGCAGGCACCGGCGTCGACGCCGCCGCCGTCGCCACGGCCGTCCTCGTCGCCGCTGGTCGTGGTGCCGTTGCCCGAACTGCCGGTCCTGCCGGACCTGAGTGCGGATCCGGCCGAGTCGTCGCTGCCCGGGCTGCCCCTGCCCACCCTGGACATCCTCGGTTAGGGCCGGGGGTCGACGTCCTCGGTCGAGGGCCTCGACAACCGACCCTGGCCCCTCCACATCGCACGCACCGCACCCGTCCATCATCGACGCTCCGTGACGATCAGCGACGTGGCGCAACCCCGGCCGGCGATGCCGGCGGCGGCCTGCTGGCCCCCGCCAGAACGCTCTTGACCTGCGCATTGTCGGGTCTTGACACTTGGTGGCCACGCGTGCGGGTGATATGACTTGAGTACCGGCCACCAACGACGCGAGCCGTCACATCCCGTTACCGCGCGAGCCGACCCTTCGGAGCAGGCCGAGCGGCGGCGGATCCGGCGGGAGGAGCCGCGGTGCCGAAGATGCGGATCTGGCGTAACCGACAACCGTTCCAGAACGCGGTCGTCGTCACCGCTCCCGTGTGCGGCGTCCTGATGATCACCCTGGAGGTCCGTCCACCGTCGGTGGAGGTGGCCATGCCGGGGCCGGTTCGCCTGGGCTGGGAGCTCGGGCTGGTCGTGGCCGGACTGGTCGGGCTCGCCGGGCTGCTGTGGCCGGGCCGGTGTTCCACCGCTCTGGGCATCGAACTGGCGTCGATGCTGATGCTCGGCACCCTCGCGGGCATGTACGCGGTCTCGCTGGCGGCGTTCTCCGGCCGGATGGCCGTCGCGGCCGCGTCCTTCGTCACCGCGGTGGCGATCGGGTCGTGGTGGCGGTCGGCGGAGATCGTGCGTGACCTCCGTGTCCTGGCCCGGCCGCGACAATCCTGTCCCGGCGACATCTTCGGCAGGCTCCCGTGACACCCTCGCCCGCGACCAACGCCGCCCCCCACTGGGTGCAGATCGTGCTGTCGGTCCTCGGCGTCCTCGGTGGTGCCGGCGGCCTGGCCGCCATCGCCGCCGTCGTGGTGCAGCGCGGCAAGTTCCGGGCCGAGGCGGCGGACATGCTCACCGACACCGCCCTGACGCTGGTGCAGCCGATGCGCGCGCGGGTGACCGAACTGGAGGCGGAGGCACAGTCCGCACGGGAACTGCTGCGGGCGTCCGACGAACGGGCCCGCCGGCTCCAGCTGACGGTGGCCGAACTCCGCGCGATGCTCGACCGCTGGTACGCGCTGATCTTCGCGCCGGACGCGACCGTCCGTGCCATCCGGTACGCGGTCCGCGAGGACCGGCGCAAGCTCGACCGGTAGCGACGGCCCGGCGGACGGCACCGCCAGCGCGAATATCGTGGGGGCGCGGCTCAGCCCTGTCGGGCCTTCTGTCGCGGATCGGCCTTGTTGATGACGTAGACCCGACCGCGACGGCGCACCACGATCGAGTTCATCTTCCTCGTCAACGAACGCAGCGAGCTGCGGACCTTCATCGTGGTCCACCCCTTCCCGGCGGCTGCCGACACTCCGGCCGCGTGGCGTGCTGCGGCCGCTCGACGCGTACCCGGAGCCGAATCGGCCATGCGTCCCGGGCAACCTCCGGCGCCGGCCGGACATGCATTGGTAACAGTCTTGACAGATGTTTCGGGCATCGACAGACTTCGCTCAGGAGAGCGCTCTCAGGCCCCTCTCCACGGTGACGGCGCGCCGCGGTGGAGGCCCGTGCACAGACCGACGTCCACCACCGACCACGGAGATCCCCATGCGCAGAGCCCGTCCCCTCGGGCGGCGACTGCTCGTCGCCGCCGTCGCCGCCGTCACACTCGCCGCGTCCCTCGTTCTGCCCGCGCCCGCCGGCCCGGCCACCGCCGCCATCGGCGGGATCACCTGGCAGGACGAGTTCAACGCCCCCGTCGGCACGCCGGTCGACCAGAGCCGGTGGCGGTTCGACATCGGCGGCCACGGCTGGGGCAACAACGAACGGCAGTACTACACCAACAGCACCAGCAACGCCGTACACGACGGCCAGGGCAACCTCGTCATCACGGCACGCCGCGAGAACCCGGCCAACTACCAGTGCCACTACGGCCGGTGCGAGTACACCTCCGCCCGGCTGCTCACCGCCGCCACGTTCACCCAGGCGTACGGCCGCTTCGAGGCCCGCATCAAGGTCCCGCGCGGGCAGGGCATCTGGCCCGCGTTCTGGATGCTCGGCAACGACATGGGCAGCGTCGGCTGGCCGGCCGCCGGCGAGATCGACATCATGGAGAACATCGGCCGGGAGCCGAACACGGTCTACGGCACCATCCACGGCCCGGGGTACTCCGGCGGTGGGGGCATCACCGGCAGCCGCACCATCGGCCAGCCGCTGGCCGACGCCTTCCACACCTACCGGGTGGACTGGGAGCCCAACTCGATCATCTGGTACCTCGACGGCGTCGAGTACCACCGCGTCGACCCGAGCCGGCTCGGGGGTGACCGGTGGGTGTTCGACCACCCGTTCTTCATGATCCTGAACGTGGCGGTCGGCGGAAACTGGCCCGGCTACCCGGACGCCTCGACCCAGTTCCCGCAGCAGATGCTCGTCGACTACGTCCGCGTCTCGGGCTACACCTCGGGCGGCGGCACCACCACGCGCATCCGTGGCCAGCACAGCGGCCGCTGCATCGACATCCCCGGCGCGAACCCGGTCGAGGGCGCCAAGCTGCAGATCTGGGACTGCAACACCACCGCCGCCCAGGCGTGGACGTTCGCCACCGACGGCACGGTGCGGGCCATGGGCAAGTGCATGGACCCGGCGTGGGCCGGCACGGCGAACGGTACCGAGGTCAACCTGGTCAGCTGCAACGGAAACCCGGCGCAACGGTTCACCCTCAACGGCTCGGGCGACCTCGTCAACCTCAGCTCCAACCGGTGCGTGGACGTCCGGGACCGGGTCAGCGCCAACGGCGGCCGGCTCCAGTTGTGGGACTGCACCGGCGGCGCCAACCAGAAGTGGTCCCGCGCCTGACCGGGACGGTGATCGGGCCCTCCGCGCGCGGAGGGCCCGATCCGTCGCGCCACCGGGCGGCCGGCAGGTCGTGAAGCGGACAGTTCCTGACCAGCGGTCGCCGCGGGCCGCAACGGCGCGCCGGTGAATGACATCATGTCCCCGAACGGCCACGGTCGCCGTTCAGGGAGGGCGAGCTGCCGCATGGCGCGTTTCGAGGCGACGACGTCCAGCGACGCCGGGCGCGTCACGGTGTGGTTGTCCGGCGAGTGCGACCTCGCCGTCCGCGAGCGGTTGACGTCCGTGCTGCTGGCGGCGGTGGCCGACAGCCCCGTCGTGGTGGTCGACGCGGCCGGCCTGGACTTCCTCGACTCCAGCGGCGTGCACGGCCTGGTCACCGCCCACCACGCGGCACTCGCCGCCGGCGGCCGGCTGTACGTGGTCAACGCCGTCGGCGGCGTCGCGCGCGTCCTGGACCTCACCGGGGTGGGCGAGCTGCTGCGCCAACCGGCGGACGATCACGGTTCGGAGCAGCGGTGACCAGCGGCCGACCGGCGTGTGACGCCGCCCACCACCAGCTCGCGGCACCCTCGCCCCCGGCCGAGTCGATGCCGTACGCCCGACCGGAGGACCTGGCGGCCGTACGCGCGTTCGTCCGCGCCCGGGCGCTCGCCGGCGGCCTCTCCCCCACCCGGGTCGACCTGCTCGGGCTGGCGGTCAGCGAGCTGGCGACGAACACGTTGCAGCACACCGAGGGCGGTGGCCTGGTACGCGTGTGGACGGCGGCCGACGACGTCGTCTGCGACGTCGTGGACCGGGGCGGCCTGCGCAGCGTCCCCGGGGAGATGCCCGCGGCCGACGCCATCCGGGGGCGGGGCCTGGCGATCGTCGCCCGCATCTGCGACGAGGCGACCGTCTCGGCGAGTCCGGAGGGCACCCTGGTACGCGTCCGCTTCCGCCGGTGACCACGGTCAGGGCAGCACGCGGACGGCCAGGGTGCAGGTGTCGTCGTCGGGGCTGGGCCGGTGCAGCACCTCGCGCAGCCGCGGCAGGGTCCGCGGGCCCGGCTCCCGGGACACGGCCGACAGCCCCCTGAGCACCGGGGCGAGCAGGTCCGGATTGTCGCCCACCCGGCGCTCGACGAGCCCGTCGGTGTAGAACAGCAGCAGGTCGTCACCGCGCAACCGGACGGTGGCCACCGGGTAGGCGGCGCCCGCGTCCGCCCCGAGCAGCAGCCCGGCCGGCCGGTCCAGTTCGCTCGTCGCCCCGGCCCGGGACAGCAGCGGAGGCATGTGACCCGCCCGCGCCCAGGACAGCGTACGGCTCGCCGGGGCGTACAGTCCGACCACGGCGGTGCCGGTGACGGCCAGCTGACCGCAGAGCCGGTTCATGTGACCGAGCAGCACCCCGGGATCGCGGATGCCGATCGACAGCCAGGCCACCAGCGCGTACCGCAGGTGGGCCATGCCGCTGGCCGCGTCCAGGCCGTGCCCCGCGACGTCGCCCACCGCCAGCGCGACCAGCCCGTCCGGCAGGGTCTGCGCGTGGTACCAGTCGCCACCCACCCGGACGGCGCTCTCCGCCGGCAGGTAACCGACGAGCACCTCCAGCCCGGCGAGCGGGAACGGCTCGCGGGGTACGGGTTGGATGAGATTCTGCAACTGTCCGGCGAGGCGATGCTCCGCCAGCGCGGTCATCTCCCGGCTGCGCAACTGGTCGCTGAGCCGCTCGATGGCGGTCTGCGAGTCCACCCGGGCCGTCACGTCCTGCACCACGGCGTAGATCTTCACCGGGGCGCGGTCGGCGTCGCGCGCCACGTCGGACAGGATCCGCAGGTGCTTCACCGTGTCGCCGGTGTGGAACCGGACGGTGACATCCGAGGCCACGCCGCTGTCCATCGTCTGCCAGGCCGCCTCCCGCAGCCCCACGTCCTCGGCGACGACGGCGGCCGCCTGCTCGGCCCGGGACATCGGCCCCAGAGCCGGGTCCCGGTCGAAGATCCGGTACATGCCCGGCGACCATTCGCTGAGGCCGGTCACCAGGTCGTACTCGGCCCAGCCCAGGCTGCCCAGGAGCTCTGTACGCTCCAGCCGGCGCCGGGACTCGTCGAGGCGCTGCCACCACACCAGCAGTCCACCCAGGACCCGGTGCACGCTGACGTCGAACATCGAGTCGGCGACCACACCGGCCTGCCGGCCCTCGTACCGGAAGCCGGGCAGGCGGTCCGGCACGCCGGTGGCCAGGACCTGGAGGTACGCCTTCCACAGCGGTCCGCCGACCATCGTGGGATACAGCTCGCTGAGCAGCGACCCCACCCGGCCGGCGCCCCGGCCGTAGACGTCGCGCACCCTGTCACTGGTCGCCGCGATCCGGAAGTCGACGACCTGGTCGTCGGGCCCCGCCACCGGCAGCAGCCACGTGCAGCCGGCGGGGATCGCCGCCAGCACCTGCCGGACGGCCGCCACGATCGGCTCGTCCAGCGACGGCGGCGCCACCCCGGTGGGTCCGGTCCGCAGGGCATCGTCTGCCATGCGCGCAGCCTAACCACTCCCCGCGCCGTCCAGCGGGCGCACCGTTCCGGGGGCGACCGCGACGGGTCAGACGGCGCGCGGAAGCCACCATTCCCACACCGGCGGGAACCGCACGATCCGGTCGTCGTCCGCCGCCGGTGTGCCCCGGCCGTCCCGGTTGCTGGTGGTGGCCCAGAGCGAGCCGTCCGGAGCCCGGACGGCGGTGCGGAGCCGGCCGTAGACACCGACGAGCCGTGCGGTGGGCCCAGGCCGGCGGGTTCGCCGCGTGGCGTGCCCGGCCCTAACGGTCCAGCAGCGCCCGCAGGGCCTTGACGACCTCGGCGGGTGCCTCCTCCGCCATGAAGTGGCCGCAGGAGACGGTGGTGTGCCGCAGGTCGGGCGCCCACGCTCGCCAGCGGGCGGCGGCGTCGAAGCCGAGGGCGGCTCCCCAGTCCTGCTGCAGGACGGTCACCGGCATCCGCAGGCGGGTGCCGGCGGCGCGGTCGGCGACGTCGTGCTCGACGTCGATGCCGGCGGACGCCCGGTAGTCGGCGACGATGGACGGCACCGCCGCCCGGGAGGCCGCCAGGTATGCGTCCCGCACGTTCGCCGGGATGGCGTCCGGGTCGCGCGTCCAAACGTCCAGGAAGTGGCCGAAGAAGGCGTCGGGGCTGGCCCCGATCAGCTGCTCGGGCAGGCCGGGAGGTTGCGCCATCAGGTAGAGGTGGAAGCCGATCGCGGCGGAGGTGCCGCGCATCACCTCCCACATGTCCAGCGTCGGCAGGACGTCCAGCGCGGCGAGGTGGGTGACCACGTCGGGGTGGTCCAGACCGGCGCGGACGGCGACCAGGGCTCCCCGGTCGTGGCCGGCCAGGGCGAAGCGGTCGTGGCCCAGCGCGCGGGCGAGGGCGACCACGTCCGCGGCCATCGTGCGCTTCGAGTAGACCGACGGGTCGGTCGCCGCGGGCTTGTCGCTCTCGCCGTACCCCCGCAGGTCGGGGCAGATCACGGTGTGGTCGGCGGCGAGGTCGGCGGCCACGTGCCGCCACATGAGGTGGGTCTGCGGAAAGCCGTGCAGCAGGACGACGGGGCTGCCGGAGCCGCCGACCGCCGCGTGGAGCGTCATGCCGTCGCCGACCGTGACGCGCTGGTGGTCGAAACCTTCGATCCTCGGCTTCACCGGGGACACCTCTCTGCTCGGGATCGTGTCGGAGGCCGGCGCGGTGCCGGCCGGGATCGACACTGCCCCCGGGGGATGAGCAGCCGATGAGCGTCGGATGAGTGCCGTGACCAGCGCCGGGCACACCGATCGGCGGCGCATAGGGTGGGTGCCATGACCGGGCTGGCAGGGGCACCGGCGGTGACGTTCCGGGTGCTGGGGCCGCTGGAGGTGGCCGACCGGCGGGGACCCGTACCCCTCAAGGGCCCGCGGCAGCGGGCGGTGCTGGCCCGCCTGCTGGTGGCCCGGGGCCGGGTCGTGCCGGTCGACCGGCTCGTCGGCGACCTGTGGGAGACGCCCGGGGACGGCGCCGTCGCCGCGATCCGCACCTTCGTCGCGGACCTGCGCCGGGCACTCGAGCCCGGGCGCCCGGCACGGCAGCCGGCACGGCTGCTGGTGACCACGCCGCCCGGGTACCTGCTCCGGGTGCCGGCCGATGCCGTGGACGCGTGGCGGTTCGAGGCGGCCGTCACCGGGTCGGGCCGGTCGCTGGCCGAGGGGGACGCGGCGTCGGCGGCGGACCACCTGGCCGCGGCCCTGGCCTGGTGGCGGGGGCCGGCGTACGCGGAGTTCGCCGACACCCCCTGGGCGCGCGGGGAGATCAACCGGCTGGACGAGCTGCGGATGCTGGCGACGGAACGGCGCGGCGAGGCCCTGTTGGCGCTGGGTCGGTCCGCCGAGGCGGCCGTCGAGTTGGAGCAGCACGTCAGCGCCCGCCCGTTACGCGAGGACGCGTGGCGGTTGTGGGCCACCGCGCTGTACCGGTCGGGTCGGCAGGCGGACGCGCTGGCGGCGCTGCGCCGCGCCCGCGAGACCCTGGCGGCGGAGCTGGGCCTGGATCCGAGCCGCCGGCTGCGCCGGTTGGAGACCGACATCCTGACCCAGGCGCCCGGCCTGGACCTCCCCGCGCCGGCGGCCGGGACCGGTCGGGTCACCACGACCGTGCCCGCCACCGGCACCCCGGCGGGCGCGCCGGCCGGCGCCGGCCGGCCGGGCGGGCTGGTGGGCCGGGACGCGGAGCAGGCCCGGCTCGCGGAGGCGGCCGAGGACGTCGTCCGCGGGCGCCGGCCGGCGATCGCCCTGCTCTCCGGCGGCCCCGGGGCGGGCAAGACGGCCCTGGCCGAAGCGCTCACCGCGCGGCTGGGACACGCCGGCTGGGCCACCGCCTGGGGCCGGAACCCGGAGTACGAGGGCGCGCCGGCGGCCTGGCCGTGGACCCAGGTCGCCGAGGCGCTGGCGCCCGAGGTGCCCGACAGGCCAACGGTCGTGTCGCACGCCGACGATCCGGCGCTGGCCCGGTTCCGGCGACACCGCGCCGCCGTGGCGCTCGTGACGGCGGCGGCCGCGCGGAGACCGGTCCTGCTGGTCCTCGACGACCTGCACCGGGCCGACGAGGACACCCTCGACCTGCTGGCCGCGCTGCTGACCGAGCCGGAGCCGGTCACCGGTCCGGTGCTCGTTGTCGGGGTCTTCCGCGCCACCGGGATCGGGCCGGGGCTGACCGCCACGCTGGCCCGGCTCGCCCGGATCGAACCCGTCCGGGTGTACCTCGACGGCCTCGACGAGCCGGCCACCGGGGATCTCGCCCGGGCCGTGACCGGGGCCGACGTCGACCCGTCCACCGTGCGGCTGCTGCACCGGCGCACCGGCGGCAACCCGTTCTACGTCCGGGAACTGGCGCGGCTGCTCGCCGCCGAGGGACCGGCGGCGCTGGACACCGTCCCGGCCGGTGTCCGCGACGTCGTCCGGCACCGGCTGGCCCAGCTGCCCGAGGCGGCGCGGACGGTGCTGAGGCAGGCCTCCGTCCTCGGCCGGGACCTGGATCCGGAGATCCTCACCGCGCTGGCCGGGGACGAGACGGTGGTCCTGGACGCGGTCGACGCCGCCGTCCGCGCCGACCTGCTGACCGAGCGGGGCACCGAGGGACGGTTGCGGTTCGCCCACGTCCTGGTGCGGGACACCCTGTACGGCGACGTGTCCGCGCCGCGGCGTGCCCGCTGGCACACCGCCGCCGGTGAGGCCGTCGAACGCCTGCACCCGGACGACGTCACCACGCTCGCCCACCACTTCGCCCGGGCCGGCACCCGCGCCACCGCCGCACGCGCCGCCCGGTACGCCGCCGCCGCGGCGGAACGCGCCGAACGGCTGTCGCGCCCGCACCAGGCGATGCGCTGGTGGCAGGAGGCGCTCGCCGCCCAGCAGCGGATCGGCGGCGACGACCCGGGCGCCCGGCTGACGTCGTTGACGGGACTGGGCCGCGCGCTCGCCGTGACCGGACATCTGGCCGAGGCGCGCCGGCACCGCGCCGCCGCCCTCACCGACGCCGAGCGGACCGGCGACCCGGAGCTGACCGCCCGGGTGCTCACCGCCTTCGACGTGCCGGCGATCTGGACCCGCAACGACGACGAGGACCTGTCCCGGCGCGTCGTCGAGGCCATCGGGCCGGCCCTGGCCGCCCTGCCCGCCGACCGGGCCGAACAGCGCAGCCGCCTCCTGAGCACGCTCGCCCTGGAGGTACGGGGCACCACCGGTGACCGGGGACGCCGCGCCGCCGACGAGGCCGAGGCCGTCGCCCGACGCCTGGGGAACCCGTCGCTGCTGGCGTACGCCCTCAACGCCCGCTTCATGCACACGTTCGCCCGGACCGGCCTGGCCCCGCAGCGGGCCGCCGTCGGGGCGGAACTGGTCGACCTGTCGCGCCGCCACGAGCTGGTGACGTTCGAGGTCCTGGGCCATCTCGTTCTGCTCCAGGCGCGGTGCGCGCTGGCCGACCTCGACGCCGCCGACGCCCACGCCGACGCCGCCGACCGGCTCGCTGACCGCTACGACCTACCGCTGGTCGGCGTGTTCACCCGCTGGTACGCCGCGCTGCGGCTCGCCGTCACCGGGGACGTGACGGCGGCGGAGACCGCGTACCGGGCCGCCGAGCCGGGCCTGCGGTCCGCCGGCATGTCCGGTATGGACGACGGCCTGCTGCCCCTGGCGCTGCTGTCGCTGCGCCTGGCCGGCCCGGTCACCGCCGAGGTGGACCCGCTGCGAATGCACGCGGACGAGTGGCGGGGGTACGCGTGGGGGCCGCACGAACCGTGGGTCCGCCCGCTGACGCTGCTCGCCGCCGAGCGTCCCGCCGACGCCGCCGACGCGCTGCGCGCGCTGCCGGAGTCGCCGCATGACCTGCTCCGCGAGGCGCGGCTCTGCCTCGCCGCCCGGGCCGCGCTCATCCTGGACGACCGCGCCGCGATGCGACGGACGTACGCCGACCTGCTCCCCGCCGCCGACGAACTGGCCGGCGCCGGCTGCGGCCTGCTCACCCTCGGCCCGGTCGCCGAGCATCTCGCGGCCCTGGCCGCCGCGCTGGGGCGGCCCGACGAGGCCGCCGACCACCGCCGGTCCGCCGCCGCGGTGACGGCCCGGGTGGCCGGTGCCGCTGCCCGCGCGGCGACGGCCGGCTGAGCCGGTTTCCGGATCACGCCGAGACGCGGCACGGGACCGTTCTCCGAACCGAGCACTGTGGAAGAAGCACGACCGGTGACCGGAAACCTACGGTGGGGACGGCACGTGAGGTCGAGGCAGGCCCGGCGGCGGGTGCCGGTCCGGGACCGGGGAGGAGCCCACGGTGACCCGGCATGTCGAAGAGGTCGATGGCCCGGCGAGGCGGGCGGACCAGCCACCACGCACGCCGGGCCGGACCGGTGCCCGGCCGCCTGCCACCCGCTGGTGGCGACGGCCGTGGGTGGTGCCGCTGGTGGTGCTCAACGCCGCCTTCCTCCTGTTCGTCCTGCCGCCGTACCTGGGCCTGGACCCGAGCCGGTCCCGGGTCGTGCTGAACGAGGACTTCCCGGCCCACTACGCGGTCGTGGTGGCGCACATCTTCTTCGGCACGATCGCACTGGTGACGGTGTGCCTGCAGGTGTGGCCCTGGCTGCGGCAGCGGTACCCGGCCGTGCACCGGACCAGCGGGCGGCTCTACGTGATCGCCGGTGCGGTCCCCTCCGCCCTGCTCGGACTCGCCCTCATGCCGTTCGCCGCGGTGCCGGTCGGGCTGCTCGGCAGTGCGCTGGCGGCCGTGGGGTGGATCGTCACGAGCCTGGTCGGCCTGCACATGGCCCGCCGGCGACGCTTCACGGAACACCGCCGCTGGATGGCGTACAGCATCGCCTTCGCCCTGCAGACGCTGTGGGGACGGATCTTCGTCCTGACGTCCGCGCTGACCGGGGTCACCGTGAACCCGATCGTCCTGGGCGAGGCGGCCGGTTGGCTCAGCTGGCTGGTGAACCTCGCCGTCGCGCACTGGTGGGTGCGCCGCACCGCCCGGCCGCCCCGCCCGGTGTTCGGCTGACCGTCAGGCGAACCGCCAGCGGGTCACGTTGAAGCCGGCCTCCTTGTCCATGCCGATGACCTTCGCCGGAGTCACCTCGTAGACGAGGTACGGTGCCGGGCCGATGCCGTCGCCGTCCAGTCCACCGTCAACGACGGTCACCGGCCAGCCGTGCTTCGTCCCGTAGCCGTCGGCCACCCGTTCCAGGGTCTCCTTGTCGGTGACCCGGGACGCGGTGCCCTCGATCGAGAGATCGAGGTCGGGCCCGGCTGCGGTGAGGACGCACTGCGGGTTGGCGGCCAGGTTCCGGACCTTCTGGGCGGACTCGCTGGAGCAGAAGTACATGGCGCCGTCCAGCCACATCCCGAGCAGCGGCACGGCGTGCGGCCGGCCGTCCGGCCGGACGGTGGACAGGTAGAACTCGCCCGCCTCCGCCAGCCGTTCGTGCGCCCGGGACCAGGGCGTCGGCGTGGAGCCCTCGCTGGCGAAGGACGGTTCCGCGACCGGCTCACGGTCGACCATGGGTTCCCCTTTCGTTGACGATGACAGGTGATGGGATCAGCACGCAGAGTAACCCGGCCGTTCGGCCGCCGCATGACGGCGGGCCGCCGGCGCGGGCGTGCCCCGGCGGACCGCGCGCGGCACGCCGGGGCGTCGGTGGAGGGTCCGAGGTCAGCAGGCGATCACCACGTCCGGGGAGGCCAGGTAACCCATCATGTTCGGGTCCCACATGACGGACCGGTAGGTGTGCGGGCCGGTTCCCCGGCAGTCGAAGTCGAGCCGCGCCGTCGTGTGCGGCTCCATCCACCGCTCCAGCACCGTCCGCCACCCGCCGGGCTCGTAGCGCAGCAGCCAGAAGACCGCGTACGAGCTGCACGTGTTGTGGGCGGTGCTGCGCACGAACCCGCCGAGCGGTGTCTTCGCCGGGGTGCTCGGCGCGGTCGCGCAGGTGGCCGCCCCGGGCGGCTCGGCTGCCGTGGTCGCCGCGTCCACCGCCGGCCCGGCGTACGCCGCGGCGGGCGCGCCACCGAGGGCGAGCGCGGCGGTCAGCGACGCCGCCGTCACCAGTCTCCGGATGTCCGTCATGACCCTGCTCCTTCGTCCAGCCGGTGCACTCCACGCGGGCCGGCGGGTGTCCGCGCGCCGTCCGCGGGGCGTCACCGGACCAACGGGTACGCGTCGACGATGGTCTGCGTCAGGCGGTTGCCGTGGGAGTCGACGAGCGTCGCGCGCAGCGACACGCTCGCGGCGTTCGACGGGGTGCGGAAGACCGCCCGGTACGCCCGGTCGCCCGCCGGGACCACCAGCGCCGACCGCCAGGTGCGTCCCTGGTCCCCGGAGACCTGGACGGTCAGCCGCCGCACGGTGCCCACCCGCGCCTCGGGCTGGGCGATCAGCGTGACCGGCAGGACGGTCACCGGCGTCGCCCGGGACCGATTGTGATCGTCGACCGTCGGCGCGTACCGGACCACCCAGATGGGCAGCCACTCGGTGCCCGCACCGGATCCCTCCGACCGGAAGGTCCAGGTCGCGTCGATCCTGGTGGACAGCCCGGAGATGGACGGCCGGGTGGTCCGCTTCTCCACCCGGAAGGCCGCCGGCCCCGGCGCCACGGTCGCTGTCACGTCGACCGCGGCCGACTCGCCGACGAGCCGGTCGCCGCGGTAGAGGCGGGTGGACGCCGAGTCGGTGAGCGAACCGCCACGGTGGCCGTCCTGGTCGGAGAAGATCGGGACGCCGAACCACATCCGGTCGCCCTGCCGGCCCGCGTGGCCGGCGAAGTCGAGGAGCGGCCCGAAGGCGGCCGCGTTCCAGCGGTCGGAGTACACCCGGCCGGCCTGGTAGGTCTGGTAGCCCTGGCCGAGCGCGGTCACCTCCGCCGGCAGCCCGTTCCCGTCGGGGCGGTTCTCCCCGAACGCGGCACTCCACTCCACCGGGCTCGCGTCGAGGCGGTGTGTCACCCGGGCCGGCAGGTCGTACGGCAGCAGCGAGCCGACCGTGCCGGTGACGCCCGGGGCGATCGAGAACAACGACTTGGTCGCCTGCCGCCCCGGCACCTGCTGGTTGAGCCGGGAGTTCACGGTCGCCAGGCCCGCGTCGGACACCGTCCGTCGGAAACCGGTGAAGAAGCTGCCCCGCCGGGTGTTCAGTAGGCCGTAGGTGAACGGGCTGTTCCGGAAGTCGCCGCGGGCGCCGGGGACCGCCCAGGTCGAGGAGAGGTAGGAGGTCACTTCCTCGGGGGCGACCTCGGGGCCGAGGTGCCCGGCGTGCAGCCCGGCGAAGTCGTCGGCGATCAGCGAGAGCCGGAACCCGGCGCCGTCGGCCGCCGGACGGTCGAATCCGAGTTCGACCAGCACCGGGCGGGCCTCGGCCCGTGGCACGGTGGTGGTCACCGGCGCCGCCCGGCGGGCGTCGACGGTCACGGTGGCGTCCCGGTCCAGGGTGAGCCGGGGCTGCACCAGGCGGTACCAGGGGGCGTCCGGCCGTCCGAAGTCGACCACGTCGCCCACGAGGACGTAGTCGCCCTTCGGCAGCCGTGCCGTGGCGGTGTCCCCGGTCCCGTGCAGGACGGCCCGGATCTCCCCGGCCCGGTCGAACACGGTGGTCTCGGCCCGGGTCGTCGGCCGCCCGGCGGCGTCGAGGTGCGCGACGGTGAGCTGGTGGGTCTCCGTGTCCTGCGCCGGGGAGGCGGGCCTCCGGCCGGTGACGCCGGCGGGCGACGTGGCCGGGTCGGCCTGGGGTGCGTCCAGCGAGATGCGCCGGGCGGTGCCCGAGGTGATCGCGTGCCACGCCCGGCCCGCGTCGGACTTCGCCAGCACGGCGGCGGTGGCGCCGGACGCGTCCGGACGGCGGACCGCCCGCACGCCGGGCAGGTCGGCGCCGTCGCCGGCCACGACCAGCGGCAGGTCGGCGCGGCGGGCGTCGTGGTAGCCCGCCCGGACCAGGCCCGTCACGTCGAACAGCCGGCGGTCCAGCAGCCCGCCGGTCACCAGCGGGCGGGCGTCCTCCGGTACGACGTACCGGTGCTCGCCGGTGCCGTAGCTGCTGAAGCGGATACCGTCCCGCCCGGGCGCCCGGGTGACGGTGACCCGCGTTCCGTCGGCGGAGGTGCGGACCCGGTCGCCGGTGATCAGGGTGACCTCGTGCGTCGGTTGTACGTGGCCGGGCGCGGTGGCCGGCGCCGCCGGGCCGGGCGGCGGAGCGGCGGGGCGCGCGCCGGCCGGTGCCGGCTGCCCGCCGAGCAGCAGGGCGACGGCCGACCCGACGGCGACCAGCCGTCCCGCCAGCGTGATCCCCGATCGCCGGGCCGGGGCCGGTTGCGGTGTGCCACGCACGTGTCTGCCCTCCGATGTGGGTCGCGCGTCCTTCGGATCTGGCGGTGTCCGGTGGTCCGCCCCGGACACTGAGGATCCTGGTCGCTCCGCGCGGGGGGCCGCATCTCCCGACGTGCGCTCTCCGACCGGCGGTATGAGCCAATCGATATTGATTAAATTCTATTGAAGTTCGTTACGTTGACGCTGCCTGCCGGACCGGCCGGTGCCGGGGCCGTGGGGAGCGGCCCCGGACCGGCTCAACCCCGGAAGGCACCGGGGCCCGCCGCCGCGCCCCTGACCCCGAGGGCGCGACCGGCGGGGCACGGCCACACCGTCCCGCCCGCGGCGTCACCCCCACGCCGCGGCCGCTCCCGAGGAGGCCATGAATGAGACGAAGCCTCGCCGCCGTGGCAGCAGCCGTCCTGCTGCCCGTCGGCGCCATCGCCGTCGCGGTGCCGTCCGCCGCCACGGCGTCGCCCGCCACCACCACGAGCACCGCCGCACCGGCCGAGGCGGCGTCGTCGGAGATGCTCGCCGCGATGCAGCGCGACCTCGGCCTGACCGCCGACGCGGCCCGCACCCGCATCGCCCGCGACGAGAAGGGCAGCCGCACGGACGCCAGCCTGCGCCGGTCGCTCGGTTCCGCGTACGCCGGCGGCTGGCTGACCCCCGACGGCCTCGTCGTCGCCGTCACCGGCGCGGCGGCGGCCGACCGGGTGAAGGCCGCCGGAGCGCGGGCGACGATCGTCGGCCGCAGCGGCGCCCAACTCGACCGGGTCAAGTCGACGCTGGACCGCCACGCCGCGAAGGCGCCCGCCGAGTCGGTCCCCGGCTGGTACGTCGACGTCACCACCAACACCGTCGTGGTGCTCGCCCGCGGCGACACCCGGGCCGCCACGGCGTTCGTGCGGGCGAGCCGGGTCGACGCCGCCGCGATCCGGGTCGTCCGCACCACCGAGGCCCCCCGGACGTTCTACGACGTCCGCGGCGGCGACGCGTACTACATGGGCGGCGGACGCTGCTCGGTCGGCTTCTCGGTGACCGGCGGGTTCGTCACCGCCGGGCACTGCGGCACCACCGGCACCGCCACCCAGGGCTACAACCAGGTGTCCCAGGGCACCTTCCGCGGGTCGTCGTTCCCCGGCAACGACTACGCGTGGGTGCAGACCAACTCGAACTGGACCCCGCAGCCCTGGGTGAACAACTACTCCGGCGGCAACGTCACGGTGGCCGGCTCCACCGAGGCCGCGGTCGGCGCGGCGATCTGCCGCTCCGGTTCGACCACCGGCTGGCGCTGCGGCTCGGTCCAGGCCAAGAACCAGACCGTCAACTACCCGCAGGGTACGGTCACCGGCCTGACCCGCACCAACGCCTGCGCCGAGCCGGGCGACTCCGGCGGGTCGTGGCTGTCCGGGCAGCAGGCGCAGGGCGTCACCTCCGGCGGCTCCGGCAACTGCAGCTCCGGCGGGACCACCTACTTCCAGCCGCTCAACGAGATCCTTTCGGTGTACGGCCTGACGCTGCGCACCAGCGGTGGGGGCGAGCCGCCGCCGCCGACCGGCTGCACCGGCTACGAGGCCACCTACACCGGCAGCATCTCCTCGGGGCAGAGCCGCTACCAGCCGAACGGCAGCTACTACTACTCGTCCGTCTCCGGCACCCACCGCGGTTGCCTCGACGGGCCGACCGGGGTCGACTTCGACCTCTACCTGCAGAAGTGGAACGGGTCGACGTGGGTCGACGTGGCCGGCTCGTACAGCCCCGGACCGGACGAGACGATCAGCTACAACGGCACCGCGGGCTACTACCGCTTCGAGGTGCACGCGTACAGCGGTTCCGGCAGCTACACGCTGGGCATCACCAACCCCTGACCGGCACTCCGCCGCCGGCCCCGTCCGGACGGCGACGCCGGTGACGGCGGGGCGTGGATCCTCCGATCCGCGCCCCGCCGCTCGCTGCCGGTCGGCGGTTGCCGCTCGCCGGGCGCTCGCCGTCCGGTTCGGGGGCGGCCCGTTTGCGGACGTCGCCGCCGGGAACTCACCGGGCCCGTCCGAGAGGAAGGCCGCACGGTGAACGACAACGAGTTCCTCGCCCTGGTGGCGACCCGGTCCGGGATGTCGTCGGAGCAGGCCACCGCCGTCACACGGGCCACCCTGACCACGCTGGCCGAACGGATCGACGGCGGCGAGGCACGTGATCTGGCCAGCCAGCTCCCCGCCGGGCTGCGGGCGTACGCCTTCGGCGGCAGCGAGACCGGCGAGCGGTTCGGGCTCGACGTGTTCGTCGAACGGGTCAGTGGCCGCGCCGACGTCGACGTCGACCGCGCCCGGGACGGGGTGACGGCCGTCTTCGACGTCCTCCGGGACGCCCTCGGCCCCACCGGGTACGAGCAGGTGGTCACCCAGTTGCCCGCGGAGTACGGCGACGTCGCCGACCAGACCGCGCCGTACGCCCGGCGGCAGGCCTGACCGGGGGCCGGGATGACGACCGATCGGGAGGACATCGACCCGGTGCCCACGGCCACGGCGGCGGACGCGCAGGAGCAACGGCAGGACGAGACGGAGGTCGGCCCTGCCGACGCGGTGACGGACGCCGTGCCGGAGGCGTCCGAGGCGGACCTGGCCGAGCAGGGCGCGCTGCCGCCGCCCAGCGCCGGGGCCGGCCTGGCCGACGCCGCCGGAGGCGATGTCACCCCGGCGGACGCCCAGGAACAGAACCTGGAGATCCCGACGCCCGACGAGGACCGCCGGGACTGACCGCCCGGGTGCGGCGCCGTTCACCGCCGTGCGCCGCTCCTTCTCGGTGCGCGCGCCGCCCGCGCCGGTCGCCGTTTCCGGCCGCCGGCACGCCGTGGTGCCGGCACGCCGCGCCCGGACATTCAGACTCCGGTGCAGGCGGCCTCGCCCACCCGGCACGCCTCCGGCCCGGCCGGTTGGGTGCCGCGGACGTCGAAGGTGAAGGTCATGGACCCTCCCGCCGGTACCGGAGGACCCGAGAAGGTGGCCTCCTCCCCCTCCTGCCGCCAGGTGGCACCGTCGGCGTCGACGACGGCGGCGTCGCGGGCCAGGGTCACCACCACGGTCCAGGCGGCGGGAGTGGTGCCGGGGTTGGTCACCTCCACCTCGCCCGTCCATCCGAGGATCCGCTTCGAGCTTGTCTCGTAGCGGGCGGTCAGCCGGACCGCCGGGGACGCGCTGACCGACGGGCTCGGTGTCGCGCTCTTCGTGGGTGTGGCCCGGGGCCGGGCGGCCCGACTGGTCGCGCCGGTGGTGGGGCGCGACGGCGCGGACACCGCCGACGGCCGTGCGTCCGACGGCCCGGCGCTGAGTGTGGGTGCGGGATCGGCGAGGGCGCCGGCCGGTCGCGGGTCGGCCGGTGCGAGCGCCCACAGCGCCACCCCGGCAGCGAGCGTGCCGGCGGCCGCGACGGCGATCGTCGCCCACCGGCGGCGTGACCGCGCGGCCACCGCCGGGCCGGCCGGGGCTCCGCCCGGAACCTCCGGGCCGCCGACCGCGTCGCCGGCCCGCAGGTCCACCTCCCGGAAGGCCAGCCAGTCGAGGATGGCGGGCAGGCGGACGCCGAGGGCCTGCTGGTAGCACCGCTCGCGGTCGGTGCGCAGGGTGGTCGACCAGGCGCCGTACTCGAGGACCTCGCGCACCGTCAACCGGCAGCCGGCGCTGGTCGGGGTGACGGTGCAGGTGACCTCGCTCCGCCGACCGGCCTCGTGCCACCGCATCGCCAGGCGCCGCGGCGGCTGGCGGTCCAGCACGCTCACGTCGACGGCGGCCTCGAAGCCCGGCAGGTTGCCGGTGCTGAGCCGGGGGCCCGCCAGCGCTCCGGACGGGACCTCGACGTCGGCGAACCAGCGGCCGACCACCTCCGCGTCGGCCAGTGCCTGCCAGACCCGCGTGGGCGGGTGGAACAGCTCGCCGTCGACCTCGATCTCGATCACCGTCGGAATGTACGCCCCGGCGGCAGCCGGCGGTTCCGAGGGCGGACCGCGGGCGGCGTCGGTCCGCCCGTCCACCCGGGATCTGACATCCGGACCTTTCGGAATTAACGCCGCGTGACGTGTCCTTCCTGGAGCGTGACGGGTTGTATCACGTGTGACGACATCAACGGTCATCGAAGACCGGCGACCGGCGGAGGCCGCCCGATGGCGGACCACCTGGGCGCGCCTGGAGGACGACCGGCGGCGGCAGGCGTACGACGAAGCGACCTCGGCCTGGCAACGACATCACGACCACCTGGTACGGCTGCGGGCCGAGGCGGCCGACTTCCACGGCTGCCGGCCCCCGGCCGCCGGCCTGCCGGTGGAGTTCGAGGACGGTGAGGTCGTCCACCGGGTCGTGCCGGCGGCGCAGCTGGTCGAGGTCTCGGCACGGCACTCCCCCGGCCTCCCGGTCCCCGGGGTGACGACCGGCGTCCGTCCCGGGGCGTTCGGCCGGAGGACCCCACGTGGCCTGCGGGTCCTCGACGCCGGCACGATCGTGGTGACCGATCGACGGGTGACGTTCTCGGGCCGGCACGGCGACCGCGAGTGGCGGTTCACGGCCGTCTCCGGGCTCGCGCACCACCCTGACGCCCCGCTGTCACTGCTGCACACGGTCGACGGCCGTCGCCTCGCCGGCCTCCTGGCTCCGCCGGTGTCGGTGCTGAACGCCCGCTTCTATCTCACCCTCGCGTTCGCCGGCGCCACCGGGCAGCGCGGCGCGGTCGCCGCCGAGATCGACGACCTCCTCGCCGCGCACGAGGCGGCCCGGCCGACGCCACCACCGCCCGCGCGACCGGCGGACGCGCCGCTGACCGCCCTGCGGCCGGACCGCCGGGCGGGCACCGTGCTCGCCATGGCGGCGACCGTCGTCGCGTTGGGCTCCGGCGTCTTCGGTTCCGCGCCGACCGGCGAGCCGTACCGTGCGGAGGCCGGCGCCGCCGAACGGCCCGCCGCCGGACCGCCCGCCGCCGAACCGTCCCTCGGTGAGCCGCCCGCCGCCGCCGAACCGTCCCGCCCCGCCGACCCGGTGACTGCGACGACCGGCCCGTCGCCGAGCACCGCTCCCGCCGCGACGCCGGTCGTCCACACCGGACGGGGCCCCGCGCCCGCCGCACCGGGGACGCCGAGGGCCCCGCAGACCGCCGCACATCCGACGACCGGGAGCCACGGGCCGGGGCCGGCTCCCAGCGCCCGCCCGACCACCGGTCCGGCTCCCACCGCGCCGGCACCGACCACGGCAGCCCCGCCGGGTACGGCACCGTCGCCGACCGCCGCTCCACAGCCGGACACCCCCCAGTTGGTCACCGTGTGCCTGGGTCCGATCGCGCTTCCGTTGGTGGACCCGCTCCTCTGCCCGAAGGCGCCGGCCTGACCGACCGGCGTCCTCCTCCTCCGCAGCGGCGGGCACCGGAACCCACGACGCCGGGGCCGCGGAGTCGGATCAGCGACAGTTCGCCGTCCACCTCGTCCGGACCCCGGTCAGATGGCCGCTGAGCTGGTCTTTCGCACCATCCACGTGGCTATAGTCGAGGTGTCGCCCAGCGTCGGTCGACGGGACAGGTTCGACGCCCGGTGGAGGTGCGGCGTGGAAGCGTTCTTCGGCAGATACGGCAAGGCAATCGCCGCGATCGCGTTCGCGGCTCTCACCGCCCTGTACGCGACATCCTCCGGCGACGGCGTCGTCGACCCGGACGAGTGGATCGCGATCGCGATCGCCGCCGCCAGCGCGGTCGGCGTGTACGTCGTACCGCTGGCTCCGCAGTACCGGTGGACGAAGACGGCCGTCGCCGCGCTGCTGGCCGGCCTTCAGGTTCTCGCCACGGTGATCCTGGGCGGCGTGGACGCCAACGAGTGGCTGCTGATCGCCATCGCGATCGGGCAGGCGTTGGGCGTCGCCGCCGCACCGGCGACGTCGGACAACGGCGTCACCAGCCGCGTTCGGCCGGCTCCGCCCGCGGCACCCGGCCCGGTGACGGGCACCTGACCCGCGGCCCCGTTCGGGACGGGGAGCCCACCGGGAGCGACCTCGGCGCGATACATCGTTGTCAATCTATTGACACATGTTGTTAACGGCTGGACGCTGAGAGAGCGCTCTCTCAGCCCGTTCCGCCACCCCGAGGAGTTGCCGTGGGCATCCGAAGAAGACTCCTGGCCGCACTCTCCGCTCTGGTCGCCGCCGTCCCGGTGACCGCCGCCGCGTCCCCCGCCCTGGCGGTCGGCCCCGCGCTGCTGCCGGTCACCGTCACCAACAGCACCGGCCGCGGCGAGGCCGTCCACCTCTACGTGATCGGCACCCAGCTCGCCACCGGACGCCTGGGCTACGTCAACCAGGCCGGCACCTTCGTCCCCTGGTCCGGCGGGCAGGTTCCGCCGGCGCCGGCGCCGGACGCCTCGATCCCGGGACCCGGCACCGAGGGCACCACCACCATCCGCTTCCCGCGCGGCTTCTCCGGCCGCGTCTACTTCTCCTTCGGCGAGAAGCTCAGGTTCTTCCTGACCCCCGACGGTCTCGTGCAGCCCGCGCCGTGGGCGCCCGGGGACGCCAACCGCGACATCCTCTTCGACTGGAGCGAGTTCACCTACAACGACGCCGGGCTGTGGCTCAACAGCTCGCAGGTCGACATGTTCGCCGTGCCCCACGCGGTCACCGTCACCGGCGCCGACGGCGTCACCAGGCGCACCGGCGACGTGGTGGCCAACGGCCGCACCGCCATCATCGACGGCATCCGGTCGCAGCCGGGCTGGGCGAACACCATCCACACCCGCTCCGACGGAACGGTGCTGCGCGTGCTGGCTCCCGGCAAGGCGGCCGGAGCCGGCCTGTTCAGCACCACCTACCTGGACCCGTACATCGCGTCGGCCTGGAACGCGTACACCACCAGGACGCTGACCGTCGTGCCGTTCGCGAACCAGCCGCACATCCGCTACTTCGGGCGGACCTCCGGCACCGTCATGACCTTCACCAACGGCTCCGGCCAGGTGGTCGCCGCCTTCAACCGGCCCTCGTCGGCCAGCGTGTGGGGCTGCGACGGCGACCTGCCCGCGCCGAACGACCAGGTGGTCGGCCCGATCTCCCGTACGCTGTGCGCCGCGCTGAACCGGGGCACCCTCGGCACCATCGACACGCAGCCCAGCACCAACCCGGCCGAGTTCTACCGCAACAACCCGACCAACCACTACGCCCGCGTCATCCACGCCAACATGGTCGACGGCAAGGCGTACGCCTTCGCCTTCGACGACGTGGGCGCGTTCGAGTCGCTGGTCCACGACGGCGACCCCCGCTCCGCCGGCCTGATCCTCAGCCCGTTCGGCGCGGGCGGGCCGGGCGGCCCCGGCAGCGGGGTCCCGCTGGTGAGCAACTGGAACAACAAGTGCATCGACGTGCCCAGCTCCAACTTCAGCGACCGGGTGCCGCTGCAGACATGGGGCTGCAACGGCACCGACGCGCAGAAGTGGACGTTCACCGGCAGCGCCGTGCGGAGCCGGAACAACAAATGCATGGACGTCGACGGCGGCGCGACCGGCAACGGCGCGGTCATCCAGCTCTACACCTGCAACGGCACCGGCGCGCAGCAGTTCACGCTGACCGCCGGCGGCGACCTGGTCAACCTGCGCGCCAACCGGTGCGTCGACATCAAGGACTGGAACGGCGCCGACGGCGCCCGACTCCAGCTCTGGGACTGCGCCGGCACCGCCAACCAGAAGTGGCGCAAAGGTTGAGCCCGCACGGGCAGGCAGAACGAGTGGGAGCTCTCCCAGGGACACCACCGGGTCGCGGCGCCGACCAGGTGCGGCGCCTGCCGGGCTGACGCCCACGCCGGCCCCCGTCCGCGGCACGGACGGGGGCCGGCCACGGACGCCGCAACTATCCGGCCCCCATGGGCTTTCCCGCTCCGGTACCGGGTAATCGGTGCCACCCCGCCGCCGCGGTCAGGACGCCGCCGCCGGGGCGGGCGCAGGGATCCCACCCCGGGACCGCGGGAAGGAGCGGGTCATGGAGTACGAGCAGTTGATCGCCACCGTACGACGTCGCGCCGGGCTGAGCGACGAGGAGGCCGAGCGGTCCGTGCGGGCCGTCCTGTCGACGCTCGGCGAGCGGCTCGCCGGCCGCGAGGCCGACCACCTCGCGGCCCAGCTACCCGACCGACTCGACCAGTTCGTCACCCGCAACCCGCAGGGACGACGGTGGGACGTCGGCGAGTTCCTGCGGATCGTCGGCCGACGGGAGCAGTGCGCGGACGCCGACCTGGTACGCCAGCACGCCCAGGCCGTCCTGGTCACCGTCGCCGAGGCGCTCGACGACGACGAACGCGCCAGCCTGCTCGCCCAGCTTCCCGGCGGCATCATCGACCTCTTCGGTGTCCCCGCGCCGCGCGGCTGACCATCACCGGCGCAGCGGCACGTGCCGATACACTTGCCCCAGCCGGATTCGGGGCGGGTGCATGGCTGGTCGTTCGTACCGTTTTCTTCGGCGATTCATGGCCGGCGTGTGCCTGGTCTCGGTGGCGGCGCTGCCCGCCGGATCGTCGGTCGCCGGCCCGGCCGGCGCCACCTCGGTGCGGGTGCTCCAGATGAACCTGTGCAACAGCGGCATGGCCGGCTGCTACACGGGCCGGTCGGTGGCCGAGGCCAGCCGCGTGATCCGGGTCGAGAAGCCCGGTCTGGTCGCTCTCAACGAGGTCTGTGCGGACGACGTGGCCGCGCTCGAGCGGACGATGGCGGGCGTCCACGCCGGCGGTACCGTCGTCGCGGCCTTCCGGGCCGCCCGCAACCGCCGGACCGGTGGCCCGTACCGGTGCCTGAACGGCGAGGAGTACGGCGTCGGGCTGCTGGCGCACATCCCGGCGCCGTACCGTGGCCACACCGTGCACAGCGGGATCTACCCCATGCAGGACGCGGCGGACCCCGAGGAGCGGGCCTGGCTCTGCGTCGACGCCACCAGCGCCCTCTCCGCCTGCACCACCCACCTGGCGTACACCAGCCCGGTCCTGGCGCTCGCCCAGTGCGCCTACCTGCTCGGCACGGCCATCCCGCTCGTGCGCCTCCGCGACCCCCGCCAGCCCGCGGTCGTGTCCGGCGACCTCAACCTGCGGCACGGCGGCTCGCCCGACGTACGGTCCTGCGTCCCGTCGGACTACCTGCACAGCCACGACGGCGCGGTGCAGCAGCTCATGGCGACCGGCGGACTGGCCGTCCACTCCAGTCGGTCGGTCGGCATGGGCGGGACCACCGACCATCCGAGCTTCCTGGTCACCCTCACGGTCGGTCGTGGGCGGAGCCGGGCCCACTGACAGTCAGCCCAGCGGTGGCTGCGGGGCGACACCGCGCGTCGCGTAGTAGCAACCGGTCGTGGGCAGGCCGGTCGCGGCCGGCGGGGTGACGCCGTCGTAGATCGCGAGAAGGAAGGCCTGCGGGCACCGCCGGGTGCTGCCGGTGCGGATGCCGAAGTGCAGGTGCGGTCCGGTGGAGTTGCCCGTGTTGCCGGTCAGGCCGATCTGCTGTCCGGGTGAGACGGACGCGCCGTTGCCGACCGACCAGGACGAGAAGTGGCAGTAGGTGTAGACCGCCCCGTCGGCGCCGGTGAGGTTGACGCCCCGGCCGCAGGAGCTGTCGTCGATGATGGTCACGGTTCCGGCGCGTACGGCGTAGGCGGGCGTCCCGGTGCCGACCGGCAGGTCGATCGCCGGGTAGTCGTGGTGCGGGTCGTCGTACTCGGTGCGCGGCAGCGCGCTCTTCGGCACGGGCAGGGAGAACGCGGGGCCGCCGGTGGTGGAGGTGACGCGGACGGCGTCCGCGACGACGTAGCCGATGCCGCTGGTCCAGCGGCTGACCCCGACCACGTTGCGGTCGCCGGCGGCCAGGGTGAAGGTGCCGAGGGCGACCCAGCGTCCGCCGCTGGCCCGCTGGTCGACGGTCACGCTCTGGCTGCCGCTGCTCGTCGCCACGACGAACGGGGTGGCGTTGTTGTATCCGGGGTCCGCCGGGTACCACACCTCGACCAGGTGCGGGCCGGTCGCGGCGACGGCCGCACGGAACCAGGCGACATCGCTCGCTCCGGTGTACGGGGTGGCGAACCGGTAGTCCGGCCCGTACCTCTGGCTCGACCAGGAGGACGTACCCCAGTTGGCGCTGGCGGTGAAGCGGCCGGGGGTCGCGTTATCCACGGTGACCGTCGCGGCGGACGCGGACCCGGCCGGGGCGAGCAGGACGAGCGAGACCGCGGCGAGCGCCGTGACCAGGGAACGCAGGGTTGCGGTGAGTCTCATGAGGTCCTCCGCGAGGTCGAGGACGCAGGGGCACGGCGGGCGCCGGACCGCTCTGGCGACCATCAGGTGCAGGCACGATACATCTCGACACACATCGATGTCGATAGTTGCCCGCTTGCCTCAGTCTCGCGAAGGTTTTCGCCGCGCCCGGTGCCGGGTCAGCGCTCGGCGGCGAGGGCGAGGACGTCCCGCGCCACGGGCAGCGCGGCCTCCCGGCGCGCCGGGACGAGTCCGATCCGGGTACGCCGGTCGAGCAGGTCGTCGACGGTGAGGGCAAGCTCGTGCCGGGCCGCCCAGAGCAGTTCGGCGCCGGTGACCGGGATGTCGGGGCCGATCGGCCGGCGGAGGTGGGCCGGCGCCTCGGCCAGCACGTCGACCGCTTCGGTGCCGTACCGCTGGACGAGCCGGCGCGGCGCGGGCACCCGGGCCAACTGAGCCCTGCTGGCGGCGCCGGGCAGCGGGAGGCGGCGGGTCCGGCAGGGGCCGGCGGTCAGGCCCCGGCGGCGCACGGCGGTGTCGACCGCGTCCTGCGCCATCCGGCGGTAGGTGGTGAGCTTCCCGCCGACGACGCTGATGATGCCGTCCGGGTCGTCGATGACGGCGTGCCGCCGGGACAGGTCGGCGGTCCGGGCGTCGGCGTCGGCGAGCAGCGGCCGCAGCCCGGCGTACGCGCCGAGGACGTCGTCGGGGCGCAGGGGCTGGTCGAGGACGCTGTTGAGCACGTCGAGCAGGAAGGCGATGTCGGCGTCGGTGGGTTGCGGCACGTCGGGAACGGGCCCGTCCACCGGTTCGTCCGTCAGCCCGGCGTAGACCAGGCCGTCGGTCTGGGGCAGGGCGAAGACGTAGCGGGTGAACTCGCCGGGCACCGGGATGGTCAGCCCGGCCCAGAGCCCGCTCAGCCGGGCGGCGGACAGGACGATGTGGGTGCCCCGGGAGGGGCGCAGGCGGACGTGCGGGGTCAGGTCGCTCGCCCACACACCGGTCGCGTTGACCACGGCGCGCGCGGCCACCTGCAGGCGGGTACCGGTGCGGGTGTCCTCGACGGTGGCGCCGTCGCGGTGCAGCTCGACGGCCCGGCAGCGGGACAGCACCCGGGCGGATCGCGCGGCGGCCGCGCGGGCCAGGCCGACCACGAGCCGGGCGTCGTCGCAGAGCTGACCGTCCCAGGACAGGTGCGCCCCGCGGAGCCCGGCCGCACGCAGCGCGGGCGCCATCGCGGTCGCCTCGGCGGGACCGAGCCGGCGGGCCCGGGGCAGGGTCCGGCGGGAGGTGCCGGCACAGGCGCGCAGCAGGTCGCCGGCACGCAGGCCGGCCGCCGCCGCGCGATCCTGCCACCCGGTGGTGTACCGGGTGGCCGGCAGCAGCATCGGCAGCGGCCGGGTCAGGTGCGGGGCGGTACGGGTCAGCAGGACGTGCCGCTCGGCGGCGCTCTCGTACGCGACGCCGACCTGGCCGTGGGCGAGGTAGCGCAGGCCGCCGTGGACCAGCTTGGAGCTCCAGCGGGACGTGCCGTGGGCCAGGTCCTCGGCGTCGACGGCCACCACGGACAGGCCGCGGCTCGCCGCGTCGAGCGCCACCCCGGCGCCGGTGACGCCGAGCCCGACGACGAGGACGTCGACCGGGGTGCCGCCGGCCAGCTCCGCCAGCTCCCGCTCACGGCGTACGCCGGTCAGCGATGCCTCCACGAACCCCTCCTTGCGATGGAGTGACGTTTGATGTCACTCTGTCACACATGGATGTGCGAGGGGAAGCGTCGTCCGCCGGCTGGGCCCGGTGGGGCACGGCGACGAACGCGAAGGTGCTGCCGGACTCCGCCGCGAAGCTGCTGGCGCAGGTGCTCGACCTGACGCCTCCGCCGCCGCCGGTGCCGCTGGCGGAGGCGGCGGTGCCGGAGTGCGAACTGGACGTCGCGGTCCTCGACGCCCTGCGGCAGGTGGTCGGCGACGGGCACGTCCTCACCGCCGCCGAGGCGCGGGCACGGCACGCCTCCGGCATGTCGACGCCCGACCTGCTGCGGGACCGGCGCGGACAGGTGCGACCGGCCCCGCAGGCCGTGGTCCGGCCGGCCGACCACGCTGAGGTGGTGTCCGTCCTCGACGTCTGCTCCCGGCACCAGGTGGCGGTGGTGCCCTTCGGCGGCGGCACCTCGGTCGTGGGCGGGTTGACGCCCACCGCGACCCGGCACGTGACCGTCGACCTGGGCCGGCTGGACGCGCTGGTCGCCGTCGACCCGGTGTCGCGGACGGCGGTCCTGCAGGCCGGGGTGCGCGCCCCGCGCGCCGCCGACCTCCTCGCCGAGCACGGGTTCACCCTCGGCCACGTCCCGCAGTCCTACGAGTACGCCACCATCGGCGGCTTCGCCGCCACCCGGTCGTCCGGGCAGGCGTCGGCCGGCTACGGCCGCTTCGACGACATGGTGGCGGCGCTGACCGTCGCCACCCCCCGCGGCACCGTCCGGGTGGGCCGCGCGCCCGCCTCGGCCGCCGGTCCCGACCTGCGGCAGCTCTTCCTGGGCAGCGAGGGGACGCTCGGCATCATCACCGACGTGACGCTGCGGGTGCGCCCCCTGCCGGCGCGGTCGCACTACGAGGGCTGGCGGTTCGAGTCGTTCGCCGCCGGCCTGCACGCCGTACGGCGGCTGGCGCAGGACGGGCCGCGGCCCACGGTGCTGCGGCTGTCCGACGAGGTCGAGACGATGATCGGGGCCACCGGCTCCGGCCGCTCGGAGGGGGGCTGCCTGCTGGTCGCCGGGTACGAGGGCGAGGACGTCCAGCCCACCGTCGAGGCGGCCGCCGGTGTCCTGGCCGCACACGGGGGCACGCCGCTGGGCCCGGAGGCGGGGCGGCAGTGGGAACGGCACCGCTTCGACGCCCCGTACCTGCGGGACGCACTGCTGGACGCGGGGGCGTTCGCGGAGACCCTGGAGACCGCCGCGTACTGGTCGGCGGTGCCGGCGGTGCACGACCGGGTCCGGCAGGCCATCCTCGACGCGCTGCCGGACGGGGCCCTGGTGCTGGCCCACGTCTCCCACGTCTACGAGACCGGCGCGTCGCTCTACTTCACCGTGATCTGCTCCCCCGGCCCCGACCCGATCGGCCGCTGGCACGCCGCGAAGGCGGCGGCCAGCGACGCGATCGCCGCCACCGGCGCCACGATCACCCACCACCACGGCGTCGGCGCGGACCACCGACCCTGGTACGCCGCCGAGATCGGCGACGTCGCGGTGGACCTGCTCCGAGCGGTCAAGGGGCACCTGGACCCGGCCGGCGTCCTCAACCCCGGCATCCTGGTGCCGTGAGGTGCGCGCCTTCGCCGTGATCCTCGGGCCGGCCGCACGCCGAGGACTGTCCCGCCTGATGCCGGTGGCCCACCGGCTCCGCGCCGCCGGCGCCCGGATCCGGGTCGAGTACACGCAGACCGCCACGGAGGCCCGGCGACACGCCGCCACGGCGGTGCAGGGTGGTGAGGTCGTCGTCGCCGCCGGGGGCGACGGCACGATCCGGCTGCTCGCCGGCGCGGTCGCCGACGCCGGCGGCCTGCTCGGCGTCGTCCCGGCCGGGCGCGGCAACGACCTCGCCCGCCAGCTGGCGTTGCCGCACTCCCCCGACGCGGTCGCCGACCTGCTGCTGCACGGCCCGACCCGGCACCTCGACGTGCTCCGCGTCGCCGGGCAGACGATCGTCGGCAGCGTCTACGCCGGCCTCGACGCGGCGGCCAACGAACTGGCCAACCGGTCCCGACTACCCGCCTCGCTGGTGTACCCCACCACCGGGCTGCGCGCGCTGCTGCGCTGGCCGCGCACCCGGTACACGATCACCGTCGACGGCCGCACCGAGGAGGTGTACGCGTACACGGTGGTCGCCGCCAACTGCGGCTACTACGGCGGCGGACTGCACGTCGCCCCCGCGGCGCGGCCCGACGACGGAGCGCTGGACGTGGTCGTGATCGGACACGCCACCAAGCTGCTGTTCCCGGTGGCGCTCCGGCGGATGCGCACCGGCCGGCACGTCGGGCTCCCGCAGGTCACCACCTACCGCGGCAGGTCGGTCACGGTCCACGCCGACCGCCCGGTGGCCGTGTACGGCGACGGCGACCCCGTCGGCCGGGTGGACCGGGTGCACGTCGAGGTTCGTCCGCGGGCCCTTCGGATCATCGCCTAGCTGCCCGTGCACGTCGGCGCGAGCCGCACCGCGTCGTACGTTCGGCGGCCGCGACGTCGTTCACGGTCACCCGATTCCACTGTGCTGGGGATAGCGGGCACCGTTGACGGTGACCCGCAGCGTGTACACGCTGGTCCCCGCGGTGACGAACAGGTGGTTGCGCTTGGGTCCGCCGAACGTGAGGTTGGCGACGGATTCCGGCAGCAGCAGCTTGCCGATGAGGGTGCCATCGGGGTCGAAGCAGTGCACGCCGTCCCAGGCGGCAGCCCAGACCCGTCCGGCGTCGTCCAACCGGAGCCCGTCGAAGCGTCCGTTGTCGCACTCGGCGAAGACCTTCCCACCGGACAGGGTGCCGTCGGCGGTGACGTCGAAGACGCGGATGTGGCTGGGTTCCTGCCGGGTGTCCGCGATGAAGAGTCGCTGCTCGTCGGGAGAGAAGGCCAGGCCGTTCGGTCGGCAGAAGTCGTCGGCGACCATCCGCAGCTCGCCGGTTGCCGGGTCGAGGCGGAACACGTGGCAGGCGCCGCCGAACTCGCTGTCGCCCTGGTTGCCCTCGTAGTCGCTGAAGATGCCGTAGGTCGGGTCGGTGAACCAGACCGTGCCGTCCGCGCGGACGACCACGTCGTTGGGGCTGTTGAGCCGCTTGCCCTGGTACCGGTCAGCCAGCACGGTGATCGTGCCGTCGTGCTCGGTGCGGGTGACCCGTCGGTTGCCCTGCTCGCAGGTGATCAGCCGGCCTTGCCGGTCGACGGTGTTGCCGTTGGCGTAACCGGAGCAGTGGCGGAAGACGCCGACGGCGCCGGTGGTCTCGTCCCAGCGCAGCAGCCGGTCGTTGGGGATGTCGCTCCACACCAGGTAGCGCCCGGCCGGGCAGTACGCCGGGCCCTCGGTCTTGCGCGAGCCGGTGTGGAGGCGTTCGACGACGAAGTCGCCGTTGACGTACCGGAAGCGTTCGTCGAGCACCTGGAACTGGGCGGGAATGGTCTCGGCCACCTGAGGCTCCTCACCTGAGCGGAGTCATGTTCGGCAGAACGCTAACACCGCCGAACCTGGTATGGTCAACATGCTAGTTGGACGGTTCACGTTCTAAGGGAGTGGGGCGCAGTGGACGAGGTAGACCGGGCGCTGCTCGCGGAGTTGCAGGCCGACGCCACGCAGGCGTACGCGGCCCTCGGCAAGGTGGTCGGGCTGTCGGCGGGGTCAACCCACGAGCGGGTACGCAAGCTGCGCGAACGTGGGGTCATCCGACGTACCACTGTCGACGTCGATCCAGCCGCCGTCGGCCGTGGCGTGCTGGCGTTCGTCATGCTCCAGGCCAACGCCTGGATGGGCGACCCACCGACCCGGGACGCTCTCGCGGCCATCCCCCAGATCCAGGAGGCCCACATCATCGCCGGGTCCGCGTCGCTGCTGGTGAAGATCCGCACCTCGACTCCGGAGGAGCTCCAGGCGGTGCTGCGCCGCCTCTTCGACGTCGAGGGTGTCACCGGCACCCAGACCATCGTCGCGCTCGAGACGTTCTTCGAACGACCAATGAACGTCACCGATCTGGACGCCGGCCCGACCGCCGGTCAGCGATCGCGGCCCGCGAACACGTAGGGTCCGCGACGCGGCCGCGCACCCACCACGGACCCCGGCGCCAGTCCTAGTCCGGTCGCAGGTAGCCGTCGACCAGCCGGGCCAGTTCCTGGTCGAACTCGGTGGCCGGCACGGTGTCGGCGACCGTGCGGACGGAGAGCACGAAGGACTGCGTCGTCAGGAAGACCGCACGGGCCATGACACCGGCGTCGCCGGACCGGATCGAGCCGTCCATGCGACCGTCGGCCAGGGCCGCCGCCAGGAACCGCAGCATCTCGTCCTGGCCGTTGCCGCGCCGGTCGAGAAGGTACGGGAGCAGCACCTCGGGATCGACGTCCCGGATCTTGCAGAGCAGCGGGTGCTCCCGCAGCAGTCGCGCACCCGCCACCACCCGTGCCACCACGCGTGCCCGGGCCGGCCCCTCACCCTCGTCGGCCGCGGTGGCCATCAGCACCTGGTGCCACTCGCGGCTCATCAGGTCGCCGATGAGCGACTGCACGTCCGGCCAGCGCCGGTAGACGGTCATCCGCGAGACCCCGGCACGTCGCGCCACGTCCGTCAAGGTCGTGCGACGGACGCCGTAGGCGAGGACGCAGTCCCGGGCGGCGTCCAGGACCACGTCGTCGATCGCACGCTCCCCGGACTGGCTCACCTCCACCACGCCGAATGTCTACCACGCGCCCACCCGCGCCGGGCACCGGCAGGCCGGCTCCCCGGGGCGCGCCGCGCCCCGCCGGATCGGCGCTCCGCTCGCGACCTCCCGGTGATGTGTCCGTGACGTCGGCGGCGGACGATGGTCCTGTGCAGTTCACCCGACGGGGCCTGCTCGGCGTGACCGCGGCGGCCGGCATGACCGGCCTCGCGGCCGGCTGCGAGCCGACCGGGCGGGAGTCCGCCGCCCGACCGGCCGCCAGCACACCCGCGCTGGACCCGGCGAGCTGGGACAGCGTCCGGGCGCAGTTCGCGATCGACCGGGCCAGGGCGCACCTGGCCACGTTCGTCTTCGCGCCCCATCCCGCGCCGGTCCGCGCCGCCGTCGCCGCGCACCGGGACGGGCTGGACCGGGACGCGACGGGTTACCTGGCGGCCAACGAGGAACGGCTCGACGCCGCCGCCCTGGCGGCGGCCGCCGGGCACCTGGGGACGCGCCCCGACCAGATCGCCCTGACCGACTCGACCACGATGGGCCTCGGCCTGCTCTACACCGCCGTACGGCTGCGCCCCGGCGACGAGGTCCTGACCACCGAGCACGACTTCTACGCCACGCACGAGTCGTTGCGGCTGCGGGCCCAGCGCGACGGTGTCACCGTCCGCCGGGTGCGCCTCTACCGGGACCCGGCGGTGACCCGCGTCGACGAGGTGGTCGGCAACCTGGCGGCGGCGGTCACCCCGCGCACCCGGGTCGTCGCGCTGACCTGGGTGCACTCCAGCACCGGCGTGAAGCTGCCGATCCGGCAGCTCGCCGAGGCCGTCCGCGCCCGCAGCCCCGAGGCGCTGGTCTGTGTGGACGGGGTGCACGGCTTCGGCGCCGAGGCCGCCACCCCCGATCAGCTCGGCTGCGACGTGCTCGTCTCCGGCTGCCACAAGTGGCTGCTCGGGCCGCGTGGCACCGGCCTGGTCTGGGGCAGCGAGCGCGCCTGGGCCCGGATGACTGCGGTGATCCCGCCCTTCGACCGGCGCAGCATCGGCCACTGGCTGTCCGGCGGCGCGGGTGCACCGGCGGTACCGGGCGGCCCGGCGCACACGCCCGGGGGCTACCACACCTTCGAGCACCGGTGGGCGCTGGCCGAGGCGTTCGACCTGCACCGCCGGATCGGCCCGGAGCGGGTCGCCGCGCGGACCCGCGAACTGGCCGACCGGCTCAAGGGCGGCCTGGCCGGCATCCGCGGCGTGCGGCTGGTCACGCCGCGCTCCGCCGAACTGTCCGCCGGCGTCGTCTGCTGCGCCGTCGCCGACCTGCCGGTGGGCGAGGTGGTCGGCCGGCTGCACGCCGCCGGAGTGATCGCCAGCAGCACGCCGTACAACCCCTCGTACGTGCGGTTCGGCGCGACCATCGCCAACAGCGAGGCGGACGTCGACGCGGCGCTGGCGGCGGTTCGCGGGCTGATGTGAGGGGACACCCCGCCGGTGATACGGGTGCGCCACCAGCGGCGTCGTGACGCCCGGCGGGGCACCGGACCGCCCCGCCGGATCGTCAGCGGCCCCGCTTGGCGCGGCAGATCTCCACCGGCACGGCCGGCGCGCCGTCGACCGGCGCCGGGTCCTCCGGGGTGGCGGCGATCCCGCCGGCCGCGATCCGGTCCAGGGTGGCCAGTCCGGCCTCGTCGACCGTGCCGAAGACGGTGTAGTTGGGGCGCAGCGCCGAGTCGGACTGCACCAGGAAGAACTGGCTGCCGTTGGTGTCCGGGCCGGCGTTCGCCATCGCGAGGGTGCCCCGGGCGTAGAGCCGGCGGACCCCGGTCGGGTCGGTCGGCGCCGGTGGCAGGTCGGTCGGCAGCTCGTCGGCGTACCGGTAGCCGGGGCCCCCGGAGCCGGTGCCGGACGGGTCGCCGCACTGCAGCACCTTGAGGGTCGGGTACGCGGTGAGCCGGTGGCAGGTGGTCCGGTCGTAGAACCGGTGCCGGACCAGGTGCAGGAAGCTCTGCACGGTGCACGGCGCCTGCTCCCGGTCGAGGGTCAGCCCGATCGGGCCCTGGTTGGTCCGCAGGGTGACCCGGACGGTGCCGTGGTCGGGCGTGCGCCGCGGGTCCGGCGGCAGCGGCACCGGCCGGGCCGCCGGCTCCTCCGGCGTCGGCGTGTACGCGCACGGTCCCTTCGTGGGCGTCGTCGCGCTGGGCATCGTCGCGGTGGGTGGCGCGGCGATGGCGGCGGTGCCGCCCGCGGCGACCAGCGCGGCGGACACCACCGCGACGCCGGCGAGGCGGGACAGCCGCGGCGGAGCGGCGTGCGCTCGGGTTTCGCTCGACACGTGGATCCTCCCCTGGACTCGTGGTACCAGAAAGACCGGAGTCTATGGATCCGGCGCCGCGATGTCGATCGATGCGGCGGCAGGTTTCCGGACCACGGTGTAGCGGCGGACCCGTTCCGCGGCCGGCGGTTCGCGCGGGCTCCGTCGGGCGCCGACGCGTGGCTGTGTCGATCCCCGACAGCGATCGGTGAGCGGGAGTGCTTTCAGGCCGCGGTCGGCGCCGGAGCCCGCCGCGTCCCGAGCGGGAAGGGACGGGCCAGTAGCCCGGCGAGCCCCCGCGGATGGAAGGCGCCCGGCACGAGCACGGCGCACGCGAGCAGTCCCGGCAGCACCCCGAGGGTGTGTAGCGCGATGCTGACGACGGCCGCCGTGCCGAGCCCGAGGCTGACGGCCACGGCCAGCAGCAGGCCCACCGCCCGCACCCGGCCGAGCCCGTCGCCGGCCCACCACCCCGCCTGGAGCCACAGCATCGTCGGGAGCAGGACCGCCCCCATGCCGTACAGCGTGAGGGCCACCGGGCTGGTGAGGAACGCGAGCGGGTCGACCGCGCCCGCCTGCCAGGCCGCGGTGGTGGGGGCGAAGAACCGGCGGTACCCGGTGCCGTCCCAGCCGTACGCCAACACGAAGAACATCGCGAAGTAGCCCACCGGCATCTGCAGCCAGGAGAGGTACCGGTGCCCGCTGCGCCACAGGTGCCGGGCCACGGCGTACCCGACGATGCCCTGGGTCACGTTGGTGACCGCGAAGGCGGCGACCAACCAGGCCGGCAGGTCGGCGGGCGCGACCGCCGCGTGCATGGTCTCCCAGCCGGTGAACTGCCACAGCAGCCACAACCCGCTGGGGGCGAAGAGACACGCCAGGAACAGCACCGTCGTGGTGAACCGACGGTCGGACAACAGGGGGCGGACCGGTTCCGCGGCGGCCGCCCCGGGGGGCCCCCCGCCCCAAACCCCGCCCCTAGCCGTAGCCCCCAAAAACGGAAACCGGGCCCAGCAAACAACAGTAGGGGGCAACCGGGCCGGC
>NZ_JBEYSU010000011.1:165327-174330 GCF_040704235.1 Micromonospora sp. NPDC047707 | reverse complement strand
CGCGGCCCCCCCGCACACCCCCCCCCCCCCCCCCCCGCGGCCCAACCACACCCCCCCCCCCCCCCCCCCCGGGCGGCCCCCCACGCGTGGGACACCGCCGTGCCGGCGGCACGGTGTGGACCGCCGTTCGCCGGCGGGCAGCGCCGACCCGGTCCTCGCCGTCGGGCGGCGGGGACCCGGTCGTCGGGCCGGCGGTCAGCGGGGGAGGGCGCGGAGGAAGCGCTCGGCGATGGGGGCCGCCGTGCCGCTGCCGGAGCCGCCCCGCTCGACGAAGACCGCGAAGGCGACGTCGCCCTGCCAGCCCACGAACCAGGCGTGCGTGTTCGCCGGGTTGTCGTCGTACTCGGCGGTGCCCGTCTTGCCGTGGACCGGGCCGCCCGGCACGTCGGCCAGGGCACTGCCGCTGCCGGCCGTGACCACCTCGCGCATCATCGCCCGTACCGCGGTCAGCGACTCGGCCTTCAGCTCCGGCCCGTCGGCGGCCGGCTTCGCCGGGGCCGGGTCGAGCACGAGTTTCGGCTGGACGAAGCGGCCGCGGGCGACCGCCGCGGTGGCGGAGGCCATGGCCAGCGGGCTCACCACCGTGGTGCCCTGGCCGATGGCCGCGGCGGCCTGCTCGGTCGGGCCGCCGTTCGCCGAGACCTTGCCCGAGAACGCGTCCAGGCCGACGTCCCAGGTGCCCTCCAGGCCCAGCGCGCGGCCGGTGACGGCGAGCCCGTCGGCGCCGAGCTGCGGCGCCAGCGCCACGAAGGCCGTGTTGCAGGACTTCGCGAAGTCGGTGCGGAACGGGACCGATCCGAGCGCGAAGTCGTCCGAGTTCTTGAAGGACCGGCTGTCGACCTCGCGGGTCTTGGGGCACTCCACCGGCTGGTCCGGCGTGACCGCGCCCCGGTCGAGCAGGGCCAGCGCGCTGACCATCTTGAAGGTGGAGCCGGGCGGGACCTGGGCGGTGAAGGCCAGGTTCTCCCCGGCCGGGCCGGGGCCGTTGGCGGCGGCGAGCACGGCACCGTCGCTGATGCGGACCGCCACCAGGGCCGCGCGTCGCTTCTCGGCGCTCAGCGCGGTGTCGGCGGCCTTCTGCGTCGCGACGTCGAGCGTGGTCTTCAGGGGCTCGCCCGGGCGGAACTCCCGGCGGAACAGTTCGGTGCCGGTGGGGGTCAGGGTGCCCTCCGGGCCGGGGCGGTTGACGACGACGGTGAGGCCCGGGGTGCCGCGCAGCCGCTCGTCGTACCGGCCCTGGAGGCCGCCGTGGCCCACCAGGTCGCCGCGCGCGTACCGGTCGGGGTGTTTGGCCAGGTCGTCGGCCTGCGCCGGGTCGACCGTGCCGAGCGCCGCGCGGGCGAACTCGCGGGTCGGCGCGAGGTCCAGCTTGTCGGTCGGGAAGCGCGTGCCGGGCAGCTCGTAGATGCGGGGCTTGATCTGCCGGTACGCCTCGTCGCGCAGCGTCACGACCTCGACCCGCGCGTCGGGCTTGGCCTCGGCGAGGCGCTTCGGAAGGTCGGACAGGTCCACCGGCGGGACGAGCGCGGGCCGGATCGCCTTGAACGCCGCGTCGAGTTTCCGGACCACGCCGGGTACGTCCTTCACCTCCTGCGGCACGAGGGAGACCCGGACCACCGGCCGGGGCGCCACCAGCGGCTGGCCGGCCGCGTCCAGCACCGTCGCCCGGGGACCGGACTCCCGGCGCAGCCCCAGCCGGTCGCCCCGGGTGAGCTGCTCGTGGACGACCTGCGGCTCCCAGATCACCTGCCACTCGTCGTCGCCGCCCCGGGCGAGCCGCACCGGACGGTCGTACGTCCAGCGGGTGTCGCCGGGCAGCGTCCACTCGACGCGTACGGTGGCGGTCGCGGTGCCCGACGTGACCGTCGGCTCGCCGGTGCGGCGCAGCTCCGGCGGGGTGGCCGCCAGCTCACCGGAGAGCTCCTTGATCTCCCGCGTGACATCGGCGGCCGGCACCCGCGCGCCGGTGGCGTCGACGAAGCCGACGGCTTGGAGGTCCCCGGAACGCCAGCCCTTGAGGAAGGCGTCCACGCTGCGGGCCGGCCCGTCCTCGCCCGAGCAGGCGGTGAGCCCGCCGGTGACGAGCAGGGCTGCGGCGAGGAGCGCGTACGGAGAACGTGACGGATGGTGACGGCGGCGGTACGACAGGCGCATGGAACGATCCCCCGAGGTCTGGACTTCCTGCACCGTAGTACGCCCCCGCCGTCCGCATCGTCCCGCTCGGGGCGGGTCGGCGGAAAGACGGGCCCGTGACGGTGTGATGAACAACCCGCGGCGGGGTATCCCGGGACGGGCCAACCGCGTACCCGCAACCAGGTGAAAGGACGACAGTCCCGATCCGGACGTCCGCACTGTGGTCCGCCGACCAAGGCGCGTTTCGGCAGGGCCTAGGCTGGCGGCAGAGTGACCCACAACGCGGTGGGTCGAGGGGAGTGGCACCGATGGACCGGCGTCCGGCTACTAAACCGGGACCCGATCTCCGGCAGGTTGACACCAGCCGGGACGACAACTTCGATTCGGCAACCGATTCCGACGGCTACGGCGAGGTCGACACCGGCGTGACCGGTCTGACCGGTTCGAGCGTCGACACGATCTACGACCTGGGCCTGCCCGCCGACGCGCTGGCCGAGGACGTGGAGGACGCGGAACTCGACGAACCGGTACCCAACGCGGAGCGCCTGGTGGCCCAGGCGGTCGCGCTCGCCGGCGACGATCATGACCTGGCGACCCTGGTCAGCCGCTACTGGCGGTTCGCGCCGGACGAGGAGCTGATCGGCTTCACCGCCGAGGAGATGATCGACGCGGCCCGCACCCACCGGGAGTTGGCCGAGCAGCGGGTACCGGGCGAGCTGAAGTTGCGGATCCACTCACCCGACACCGACCAGCACCACACGGTCGTGGAGATCGTCACCGACGACATGCCGTTCCTGGTGGACTCGGTGACCGCCCTGCTCAACTCGCACCACCTCGACGTGCACCTGCTGGTCCACCCGCTGCTGGTGGTCCGGCGCGAGCCGCTCGGCCGGCTGGTCGAGGTGGCCGCCGACGTGGAGCCCGACGACGCGATCGCCGGTGACCTGGTCGAGAGCTGGATGCGGATCGAGATCGACCCGGTCCGGGACGCCGGCGAGCGGGACACGCTGCGCCGGGAGCTCCAGCGGGTGCTGACCGACGTGCGCGAGGCGGTGGAGGACTGGCCGAAGATGCGCCAGCGCGCCCTGGCCCTCGCCGACGAGCTGGCCGCCGCCCGCACCAGCGACAACCGACCGCCGGTGCCGGAGAAGGACATCACCGACTCGGTCGAGCTGCTGCGCTGGCTCGCCCACGACCACTTCACGTTCCTCGGGTACCGGGAGTACCGCCTGGTGGACGCGCCCGGCGCGGGCGACGGCAAGGCGTTGCAGGCCGTCCTCGGCACCGGCCTCGGCATCCTGCGCTCGGACTCCACTGAGGCCCGGGCGTTGGCGTCGATGACGCCGGAGGCGCACGAGAAGGTCACCGAGAAGCGCCTGCTGATCATCACCAAGGCGAACTCGCGGGCCACCGTGCACCGCTCCGCGTACCTCGACTACATCGGCTTCAAGGTGTTCGACGAGGCCGGCGAGGTGGTCGGGGAGCGCCGCTTCCTCGGCCTGTTCTCCACCGCCGCGTACCGCACCAGCGTGCGTGAGCTGCCGGTGGTCCGGCGCAAGGTGGCGGAGGTGCTCGACCGGTCCGGCCTGAGCCAGCGCAGCCACTCCGGCAAGGACCTGCTCCAGATCCTGGAGACCTACCCGCGCGACGAGCTGTTCCAGATCAAGACCGACGACCTGTACCACGCGGTGATCGGTGTGCTGCGCATGGCCGGTCGCCGGCAGCTGCGGGTGTTCCTGCGGCGGGACGCGTACGGCCGGTTCATCTCCTGCCTGATCTACCTGCCCCGGGACCGGTTCACCACGCAGAACCGCCTCCGTATGCAGGACATCCTGCTGCGGGAGCTGAACGGTGTCGGGGTGGACTACACCACCCGGGTCACCGAGTCGATGCTCGCCCGGGTGCACTTCATCGTCCGCACCGACCCGACCAAGCCGCCGGGTGACATCGACGCGGACCTGCTCGCCGAGGAGCTGGCCGACGCCACCCGCCTCTGGGACGACGACTACCGGCTGGTGCTGGAGCGCAAGCTCGGCGACGAGCAGGCCAAGCACCTGTTCGCCCGGTACACCGACGCCTTCCCGGAGGGCTACAAGGACGGGCACACGCCGTACGAGGCGATGAAGGACCTGGCGAAGCTGGAGCTGCTGGAGGAGCCCGGCCAGCTGGAGATGCACCTGTTCCGCAAGCAGGTGGCGCCGCGCGCCGGCCGTGGCGCGGACGTCGACGAGTCGATGGACGTGCGGTTCAAGGTCTACCGGTACGGCGAGCCGATGATGCTGTCGGCGGTGCTCCCGGTGCTGCACTCGCTCGGCGTGAAGGTGGTCGACGAGCACCCGTACGAGGTGGAGCGCGTCGACGGCCGGATCTGGCTGTACGACTTCGGCCTGCGACTGCCCGAGGGGCACCACGACCTGGCCGAGGTGCGCCCGCACGTGGAGAACGCGTTCGCGGCGGCCTGGCGCGGCGAGGCCGAGGTGGACGGGTTCAACGAGCTGGTCCTGCGCGGCGGTCTCACCTGGCGGCAGGTGGTCGTGCTGCGGGCGTACGCGAAGTACCTGCGGCAGGCCGGCACGGTCTTCTCGCAGGACTACATGGAGTCCACCTTCATCGCGTACCCGCGGGTCGCGGCCCTGCTGGTGCGGCTCTTCGAGGTCCGGTTCGCCCCGGGGGCGATGGGTGCCGAGCAGCGCCAGCAGCAGAGCAAGGAGCTGGTGAGCGAGATCCACGCCGCGCTCGACGACGTGGCCAGCCTCGACCAGGACCGGATCCTCCGGTCGTTCCTGACGCTGATGCAGGCCACGCTGCGGACCAGCTTCTACCAGAAGCGCGCCGACGGGCGGCCGAAGGCGTACGTGGCGGTGAAGCTCGACCCGCAGGCGATCCCGGACCTGCCGGCACCGCGGCCCAAGTTCGAGATCTTCGTGTACTCGCCCCGCTTCGAGGGCGTGCACCTGCGCTTCGGGCCGGTGGCCCGTGGCGGTCTGCGCTGGTCCGACCGGCGCGAGGACTTCCGGACCGAGGTGCTCGGCCTGGTCAAGGCGCAGATGGTGAAGAACGCGGTGATCGTGCCGGTCGGCGCGAAGGGCGGCTTCGTGCTCAAGCAGAAGCCGGGCGACCGGGACGAGGCGGTGGTCTGCTACAAGGAGTTCGTCTCCGCGCTGCTGGACGTCACCGACAACATCGTCAGCGGCGAGATCGTGCCGCCGGAGGACGTGGTCCGGCACGACGGCGACGACCCGTACATGGTGGTCGCCGCCGACAAGGGCACGGCGACGTTCTCCGACATCGCCAACGAGATCTCCACCGCGCACACCTTCTGGCTGGGCGACGCGTTCGCCTCCGGCGGGTCCGCCGGCTACGACCACAAGAAGATGGGCATCACCGCCCGCGGCGCGTGGGAGTCGGTGAAGCGGCACTTCCGTGAGCTGGGGCATGACACCCAGACGCAGGACTTCACCGCCGTCGGCGTCGGCGACATGTCCGGCGACGTGTTCGGCAACGGGATGCTGCTGTCGAAGCACATCCGGCTGGTGGCCGCGTTCGACCACCGGCACATCTTCCTCGACCCGGATCCGGACGCCGCCACCTCCTGGGAGGAGCGCAAGCGGCTGTTCGACCTGCCCCGGTCGTCCTGGGAGGACTACAACCCCGAGCTGATCTCGGCGGGCGGCGGGGTGCACCCGCGTACGGCCAAGTCCGTGCCGATCACGCCGCAGGTCCGGGCGGTGCTCGGCCTCGACGACGACGTCACCCAGATTTCGCCGCAGGAGCTGATGAAGGCGATCCTGACCGCGCCGGTCGACCTGTTCTGGAACGGCGGCATCGGCACCTACGTGAAGGCGTCCAGCCAGACCAACGCGGAGGTTGGCGACAAGTCCAACGACGCGATCCGGGTCAACGGCAAGGACCTGCGCTGCCGGGTGATCGGCGAGGGCGGCAACCTGGGCTTCACCCAGCACGGGCGGATCGAGTACGCCCTGGCGGGCGGCCGGATCTACACCGACTTCATCGACAACGCGGCCGGGGTGGACTGCTCCGACCACGAGGTGAACATCAAGATCCTGCTGAACACGGCGGTCGCCGACGGGGAGCTGACCGTCGCCGAGCGGGACGAGCTGCTCGCCCAGATGACCGACGAGGTCGCCGACCTGGTGCTGCGGGACAACTACGACCAGGCCCGGGCGATCAACAACGCCCAGGCCCAGGCCGCGTCCCTGCTCCCGGTGCACCGGCGGATGATCAGCGAGCTGGAGCGGTCCGGTGCGCTGGACCGCGCGCTGGAGGCCCTGCCGCCGGACGAGGAACTCGCGATCCGGACCGAGTCGGGCCTGACCGCGCCGGAGTTCGCGGTGCTGCTCGCGTACGTGAAGATCGCGCTGGAGAAGGAGATCCTGACCGAGGGGCTCCCGGACGAGGAGTGGACGACCGACGTCCTGGTCAACTACTTCCCCACCCCGATGCGGGAGCGGTTCGCCGACCGGATGGGCCGGCACCGGCTGCGCCGGGACATCGTCACGACGTTGCTGGTCAACGAGGCGATCAACCGGGGCGGCATCTCGTTCGTCTTCCGGGTCGTCGAGGAAACCGCCGCCAGCGCCGCCGACGTGATCCGCGCGTACGTCGTGGTCCGCGAGGTGTTCGGGCTGCGTGACCTGTGGGCCGCGGTGGAGGCCCTCGACGACAGGATCGCCCCCGAGCTCCAGACGGGTGTCTACCTGGACACCCGGCGGCTGCTCGACCGGGCGGTGCGGTGGCTGGTGACCAACCGCCGGTCGCCGATCGACGTGCCGGCGGAGATCGCCCGTCTGCGCGACGGGGTGGCCCGCCTCCTGCCCGGGATGGAGACCCTCTTCTACGGCAGCGAGCGGGAGGCCATCGCGGCGCACATCGACTCGATGGCCGCCAAGGGCCTGCCGCGGGACCTCGCCGAGCACGCCGTCCGGCTGATGTACAGCTTCGGCCTGCTCGACGTGGTGGAGACGGCGGCGAGCAGTGGCCGGGACGTGGGCGAGGTGGCGTCGGTCTACTTCGTGCTCTCCGACCGGTTCCGGGTGGACTCGCTGCTGTCGAAGATCTCCCTGCTGCCGAGGGAGGACCGCTGGCAGACCCTCGCGCGGATGGCGTTGCGCTACGACCTGTACGCGGCGCTGGCCGCGCTCACCGCCGAGGTGCTGGACTCCACGCCGGACACCCTGCCGCCACACGAGCGGGTGCACCAGTGGGAGCAGTCGAACGCGACCTCCATCCACCGGGCGCAACGGGCGATGGGGGAGTTCGACGAATCCCGCGCCGACCTGGCGGCCCTGTCGGTGCTGCTGCGCCAGATCCGGACGCTGGTGCGAACCTCCGCGGCCTCGTGATGCCGCACGCGACCCGGCGGTCGGCTCGTCCGACCGCCGGGCCGCGTCGCACCGCGCGTCATTCCGCCCGGCTGGCGAAGACGACGATGTTGTCGGGGTAGCTGCCGGCGGTCCGGTCGAAGATGCCGCCGCAGGTCACCACCCGTAGCCCGACCTTGTCGGTGGGGCCGTAGACCTGCTCGGTGGGGAAGGCGGTCTTCGGGTACGCCTTCACCGACTCGACGGTGAAGCCGACCTGCCGCCCGTCGGCCCGGGTGACGTCGATCCGGTCACCCGGCTGCAACGCGCCGAGGGAGAAGAAGACCGCCGGGCCCATCGCGGCCGAGTCGACGTGCCCGACGATCACCGAGTTGCCGACCTCGCCCGGGCTGGGTCCCGGCTCGTACCAGCCGGCCAGGTGTGCCTGCTTCAGCGGAGGCACCTCGACCGTTCCGTCCGGGTTGGTCCCGAGCTGCATGATCGACGCGTCGACGTCGATCCGGGGAATGGCGATCCGGGTGGGGGCGGACCGGGGCAGTCCGGCGGGGGTCGGCGGGGCGACCACGTCCGGATCGCCGCCCTCGGCCGGATCGCCGCCCTCGGCCGGATCGCCGCCCTCGGCCGGAAGGTCGGCCTCGATCGGGCCGGCGGCGTCGGGCTCGGCCTCGACCGGGCCGCTGGAGGCGGGTCCGGCCTGGGCGAGCGGCTGTGGGGGCCGGGGAGCGGGGGCGTCCTTGAGCGAGGCCCCGATCAGGCCCGAGCCCACCATGGCGAGCAGGACGACGACCGCGGCGCCGGCGGCACGCCACGGAAACCCGTGACGGCCGCCGGCGCGTGTCGTCGTCATGTCAGACGAGAGCACCGTCGGTCCGACGCCGGCGCAGCAGCACCAGGCCACCCAGGGCGGCGGCACCGAGCAGGCCCGCTCCACCGGCGGCCAGGCCCTGGTCGGTGCCGGCGGTCATGCCACCGTCACCGCCGTCGACCCCGCCCTTGGGGAATACCACCAGCTTGCCATCGCCGCACGAGCCCTCGATCTTGTAGACGCCCGGCTTGGCCCACTTGTCGACCTTGGCCTCGCCGTAGTAGACGAAGTCCTTCTTGTGCTCCCACCGGTCCTTGCCGTGGTCCTTGGACTTCTCGTCGTCGTGCCGCTTGTCGTCGTGCCGCTTGTCGTCGTGGCGCTTGTCGTCGTCGTGGCGCTTGTCGTCGTCGTGCCGCTTGTCGTCGTGGCGCTTGTCGTCGTGGCGCTTGTCGTCCTCGCGCTTCTTGTCGTCCTCGCGCTTCTTGTCGTCCTCGCGCTTCTTGTCGTCCTCGTGGCCCTTCCAGTCACGGCCCTCCGCGTCCTGGCCGTACTCGTCGCCCTTCCAGTCCTTGCGGTCCTTTCCGTGCTCCGAGTCGTCGGCAGCGCCGCCCCCGTAGCCGTCGGGCCGCATGGTGATGGTCTCGTCCGGCTCGGGACGCTTGTCGTCCTTGCCGTCCTTGCGGTGGTCGTCCTTCTTGTCGTCGTGCCGCTTGTCGTCGTCTA